>NZ_VZQP01000034.1:0-87491 GCF_014397655.1 Paraburkholderia sp. UCT31 | reverse complement strand
TCATGATTCGGCTCCTGCTGGAGAACGAGGCGGATTGCCTCATTCGCCAACATAAAACCGCGTGACCGGCCTCGCCCTGACCTCCCGCGTCGGACCGGAGCCCTCTACCGCGCGAGCGGTTTCGTTCTTCGGCCAAGAGGCGTCATTCGACCCGACCGGTAACCGGCCACATAGCAGTGGCATCCGCCCCGCTAAGCGGCCACTCAACCGCCGGAGACGCACCTTGCTTTCTCTGCATACCGGCACCGTGTTTGACGCGACTTAGGACAACGGCGTCATGGGTTAGGTCGTCCCGCAACAACTTCGCGGATGTATCGCATCTGCGGCGGGAGAGGGTAGCGGTTGTCGCCCCCTGGCAATTGTTCCCGCGTTTTCTTTCGCGGGAACATTCGATCTCGAACTGCCGCGACCGACTCAGAAGCTTGCGCCGTCAGACCTGTACTGACCGTCGTAAGGGCCGGCCGGCAAGCCCTGTCCGGCTTTGTTGACCTAGATCGCGTTTGCCTGCTGAGCCAAAGGAACGTTTGTTACCTGCGTTCGCGGCTTGCGGCGAGTAGACCATGGTTTGTCTGTGGGTCCACAGAGTTTCTGCGGTGGTGCCACTCTTCAGCGCATAGCTGAGTTCGACTGTCACCGATGTCGCTAGAACCGCATACTTCGCATCCCACCGGATGATGGTGACGTACATGATCGAGTCCGCACCGAACATGGGTCATTTTTACATCGGCGCTAACACGAAAGGGAGGGCTTGCCTGCGCATATGACCGCAGCCTTCTCGACGCGACGGCACCAACTGCCAGATGTGGGTTATTATGTGGATAAACATGCGCATTGTTCGCACGGAGAACTCACCATGGCACATGCAGCAACAGGCGGGGCGCGCAAGGCGACGAATGTCACGCTGCCCGTGGACGTGTATGAACGGGCGAGAAGTCTCGGCATCAACTTTTCCCGCACCTGCGAGCAGGCCTTGCGCGAGGCGATTCAGGCCGAAGAAGGCCGTCGCTGGGCTGAGGAACACGCCGAGTTCATCAGGCACACGAACCAGTGGGTCGAAGAGAACGGACTTCCCTTGGCGCAATACCGGATGTTCTGATGGCGCGATTCGACGTCTATGCCAACAGCGGTAGAGGCCGCGCCAGTACACCGTATCTTGTCGACGTGCAAAGCGACTTTCTAGACGGTCTGTCGACCCGCGTCGTCGTACCGCTGATTCAGGCTGATGCTTTTCCGCCCGGGAAGCTCCCGGCGGACTTCTCGCCATCATTCGATATCGGCGGCATCCGGTGCATCCTGCATCCGGCGTTTGTCGCGGCCGTGCCCTTAAGCGAACTGGGGCCGAAGACCGGTTCGCTTGTCGAACACCGTGACCGGATCACGGCCGCGCTGGATCGCCTCCTGGGCGCTTACTGATTATTCTGGACGGTAGACACGCCGGGGCAGGACATTCCCGCTATCTCAGGCGGGGGAATACCAGAGTCGCCGAGCTGCGCCGTCTAGCTTGTCGAGAAGTGTGGCAGCGTGCGAGCACGGTGTTTATGCAACCGGCTGTTGCACAAATTCCCAACGGCGAAAGGCTTGCGCGCGCATGTACGCAGTATTGGCGCACTCTATCGCATCGAAGAGCACATTCGAGGCAAGCCGCCCGAAGAGCGACGGCGCATCCGCCAGGCACACGCCGTTGCGCTGCTTGATGACATGAAGCGGTGGGTTCGAGGCGACGCTTCTCACACTCTCAGCGAAATCGGACACCACCAAAGCGATCCAGTACTCGTTGAATCGCGATACCGCTGGATGCAGAGATAGCCTATCAGCACGACGGCGATCGACACGATCAGCAGTTTTCTCACTTGCTCTCCTGTTTCGATTTTGGTCGGAATCCCATACCGTTTACATCGGGTAGGTCTTGATGTTGATATCGGCTGCAGAGCGATGACGTGCTGATCGTACAGAACGCACAGGAATTGACTGGTTCCGAGACACGCGCGAAGGGGGTGTCTGCCTATATAACGGACGGATCCTGAGCGAAATCAGTGACGTAGTGCCATGCTGAAAAGCGTTCGTCGAGTTGTTTGCGGTAGAGGGCGGCGCAGTGGATGTCTTCGCTCGGCCTACGCTTGTACATCTCGCACCGACTATCCGTAGTACTTGGCATTCTCTAGCCACGCCGCTTAAAGCGCGTCGATGTCAGAAGGCTCGCATGCGCGTCGTCTATCTGAGCCAAGCCGCGCTCGATCAAACGCGGCTGGAGATAACTGAAGCTTAAGCGTACACGGGCTGCACCGCTCGGTCCATGGTGCTTTCCTTCGACGAGTTTCACATTGTGCTTCCGGCGCACCTCGCCGACCAATTCGGCGGAATCGACGCCTTCGGCAAGCGAGACCCAGAACGAAAATCCACCACTCGGAATCTCGTAATCCGGTTTGCAGAATCGGCAGGCCTGTAACAGCCTATGCATTGCGTCGCGCTTGCTCCGGTAGTGCGTCCTTAGGTGTTCGACGTGAGCGTCCAAAGACGACGACTGCAATAAGGCGAGCGCCATATTGCTGACAATGGGACTCACACCTCCATCGCATTTCAGGTGGGCTAGGCGGTCGACAATTTCCGGCTCGGCCAGCACCCAGCCTACGCGAAGCCCGGGGCCTGAGATTTTGGAGAAGCTATGCACATTGATGATGTTGCCACCCGCCTGCAGAATCTCGGGTGACGCGCCATCATAGGGCAACTCGCTATAAACCAGATCCTGCACCAGCCCCACGCCGTTGCGGGACAGTAGAGCCTCCACCTCGACCATATGCCGGTGTGCAAAGTATCGTCCAGTCGGATTGTGGAACGCCGGAGTGGTGTAGTACAACTTGGCTCGCCCCTTTGCGTGCAGCAATGCTTGTTCGAGCAGATCGAGGTCGACACCCGAGGAATCCGCACCTACTTGAACCACCGTCGCCCCCGCAATAGAGAAAATGCGCAACGCGCCGAGATAGGATGGGTCCTCGGTCAGCACGACGTCTCCTGGGTCGATAAAAGCATCGGCGAGCAGTTGCAGGGCTTGTGAAGCGCCGTTCGTCAGAATGACATTGCCACGCGCCATCCGGTACCTTTGGCCAAGCTGTCCGCGCAGTTCGGGAAGGCCATAGGCGTCGGTGTACTGCGGTAGGTCGGAGATGCTGACGCCCGTCTCGACGGAAAGCGGGTTCGGCCATTGCAAGCGGGCGAACGTCAAAGGATCGGGAAGCCCATAGGCGAAGTCGACTGTGTCCTTGCCTGAGGTGTAGTCGAATACCCCATAAGTGAGCGAAGTGCGACTGCGCATCGACATGACTGGCTCCATCGTTGGTTACGCGGCATCGACGGCGCGCTGGAAGCGCGATTGATATTGGCGGATGAACGAGTCGGCAATCGGCATTCCGAACGGCGGAAATTCGGCCGTTGCTCTGGGAGGCGTAGCCAATAGCGTGGCGTTTGCGCCGAGTGCCGGTGTCCAATTCTCGCCAAAGAACACGTTTCCATAGCGTTCGGCCAGCACTGGCATCACGGGATGGAGCATGCTCAGAAAGACGGATACGTGCACCGGCCGCCACGTTTCCGGGCTCGTGCCGAAGCCCGTCGCGACGAAGTATTCGTCAATCAGATCGAGGGCGTTCCAGAAGCGTACCTGGTCCATCGCGGTGATATAACGTTGGACTATGTCGTCGTGCGCCGGCGTAAGACCGCTTCCATCGACATTCGCCGAGTGCAGTGAATCGCGGCGGAGGGCGCTTTCCCACGCAAGGATGTGCGAAGCCGACCGGATCAGTTCGCCGATCTGGAAATCGTTATTGTTGGTGCCGAACGGCTTGGCAATCCGAGCGAGCGCATAGCGCAACACACTCGGGTCGACCTGCCGGGATACTTCATCTGCCCAGAGTGCATGGTCGCGGCTGGTCGAGAATTTCTCGCCCTCCAATTTATAGAAGTCCTGGATCGAATGATTTGCCGGAAGCGGGTAGCCGCGCGCAAGCAGGCTGCCAGTCACGCCGATGGTGTAGTAGAAGCGGTTATCCTGGCCCATGAAAAACAGGAGGCGTGTATCGGGGTCGCGCATCACGGTGTCGTAGTTGACCTCGTCGCGCGCGCACTGCAAGCGGATCCCCGTCTCGAAACACCAAAGCCCTTCGAACCACGTCATCAACGTTTGCCCCGCAATCTTCGCGGGTGCTTCAAGTGTCACACCCCGGTCGAAAATGCGCGACATAGGCAGCGGCCGCAATTCGTCACGCAACCATGCACGCGCTTTACGCTGGATCGTTTGATCCCATTCACTCCCCTTGATCGCATCGTCAAGCATGGCTGCCATGCGAGGGATGTCGAAAACCGCCTGTTCGATGGGGCGAAGCGATAGCGGTTTGCCGCACGACGTGTGGACTGGCGCTCGCAATTTCGAGTGCTGTTGCGCCAAACCGCAGTTTTCGCACAAGTTGCTGTCGGTGGACGCATCGCACGCGGGGCAGAGGCCGACGGCAAGCGAATCGGCCACGAACTCGTCACAGTTTTCGCAGTAGAGTTGATGGCCATCACGCACATCAATGTAGCCTGCAGCTTCCAGCTCGCGAAAGATCTTCAGACTGTTCTGCTTGTGCGTAGCGTCCGTTGTTCTGATGAAGACATCGGGCTCGATGTGCATTGCCCGCAAGCAATCCATTATCTCGTCAATATGCAACTGCGCGACTTCGTCAATCGGACGACCGAGCTTGCGCGCCTTCGCTACCATATAGGTGCCGTGCTCGTCCGCACCTGTGACGTGGTAGGCGCGGTGACCTCTCATGCGTTGAAAGCGAACGAAAAGATCGGTGAGCAGATAGACCCCGCCGATATGGCCGAGATGCAGCTTGCCGTTCGGGCAGGGCGGTGCGGGGCAAACGAAAAAAGTGCGTGTGTTCACGTTAGTCCCACCATATCGATAGAAATTTCAGGCTCGCCGCCGGATCGGCATTGCGAATCGCGTGCTCCTGATTCGGCTCGATATAGAGCAGCGTTGAATCTGCGACTGGCCGCGCCTGACCATTCACCTCGAAGACTCCCTTGCCTGAAACGAGTACCCACAGTTCATGCTCGGAATGGGAGTGCAGATTGACAGCGCCCGCCGGCACGACCTCAACAATCGACGTGCCGAACGCTGTTGTCAGGCCAGCGGGCAGATGTTCGAGCAGCCGGCAAACAAGAACGCCGTATTCCGGCTGCATCATGGATGGGTCAATCTGCTTTGTGTACACGCACATCCTCCGGTGAATTACATTAGGTGCGATAGAAAATGCCATTTGGCGGCTTCAGATCGTGGATATCCGATTCCTTGCCTTCGGGTGGGTTGTAGGCACGCTTCAGTTTGTTGTATTCCGTACGCGTGGGGCCACCAGTTGAGGCGCGCTGGAACACCAGATAGAGCGTGCGGCGCGAACGGTTACTTTTGTTGGGCTGCGAATAGTGCGGCGCGTAGTCGTCGAAGACGAAGATGTCGCCGGCCTTCCAGGGCACGGGTTCCCACTTGAACGTCTCGGCCACTTCCGGATGAATCACGCCGCCGGCGTCCATCGGAAACACACCTTTCTGATGGTTGCCCGGACTGAAGAACAGGCCGCCGTTGTCCGGATCGGAATCGTCGATGCCGATGGCGACCACGGCATGCACCATGCGTTCAGGAATGTTGTGCGGAATGTGATAGATGTCCTGATGCGGACGATAGCCGCCGCTGTCCGGGTACTTGAAGATGAGCAGTTCCTTGAGCATGCGGGTATCTTCATCGAGAAGCGATTCGACAGCCGTCTGGATACGCTTGTCGGCCAACAACAGATCGCGCAGCTCGTTGTTGAAGTCCAAAAAGTTCTCTACCTTTGAAACGATCCTGCGGTCGTCCTCGGTCTTCTCGAACCACATCATCCATTTGCTGTCGCTGATTTCCCAGCGCGAGACATCGTTGACCAGAGCAGAAATCTTTTCGCGGGTGACCGGATCGAAAAAGCCCTCTACTTTTAGATATCCATCTTCGTGCCACTTGGATTTTTGCGTTTCATTCAGCATACGAACCACCTCGTTAAGGAACGGAGTTTTCAAGGAGAAGTCAGGCGGCGAAATGCGCCTTCATTCGCGTGACGCCGAGTAGCACGACATTGGCGAGTACGGCGCCTAGCAGGGCGACGAGCATTGCATCGGCGCCGAAAACGTGAATCAGAACGCCACATAGGAAAGGGCATCCGAACAGACCGATGAAATAGGCAAGCGTAAAGATTTGCGAAGTCACCGGCACCGAAACGGCGTGGTCTCCGGCGAGGTTCACGGCCATGCCGTTCAGGGTCGAGTAGCTCAGTCCGTAGCCCGTGGCGAACAGCGCGGTAGCGACGATATAAAGCGTCGTGCTGCCGTGGTTCAACAGGAACAGTACGAGCGAGGCGCCGGTCAGCAAAAACAATGCGAGCGCCAGTCGCGCGGGCTTGATGCGTCCCATGGTTCTCGCGAGCGACAAGCGCAGTGCCACGCTGGTTATCGTGAACGTCAGGAAGAACAGGTCTGGCCTGAGGTTACGCGAGACGGCATAGGGTGTCTGGTAAGTCGCCAGCCCGGCGAAGACACAGGCTGCCAGTGCGATCATTGCGATCGGCACTGCTGTTGGTGCCCTGAGCAGGGCCAACGTGTCGGTCGCGGTAATGGCCACGCGCGTCATCGGCAAACAGGACCTATCCCTCATCGCCTCGCTGGCGATCTTGACGCAGACTGCCGCCACCGCGCATGCCGCAGCGAACAGAAGGTAGGCCAGCGCGATCGAGCCGGTATGTTGGGCGATCAGGCGGCTCAAAGGCGCCGCCATGCCTAGGCCGGCCATTTGCGTGCCGGAGACGAAGGTCAGGTACTGGATACGCGCGTTGGGGCACAGATGATGGATGATTTGCAGCGGCGCGAGTATGAAGAACACGGACCACCCAGCGCCCAACAGCAAACCGCCTGCATAGACGGCACGAATGTCCATTGGCGCAGCGGCGAAGCAGAGCATGCTGCCTGCCATGACGAGCGAGGCCAGCGCGATGGTCGGCATGACCCCGATATGCTGGGCTATGCGCCCAGCCACGCAGCAGCAGATCATGGTCGAGACCATGCCGCTCGAAATCACGGCGCCGGCGACATCGCTCTTTATGCCCAGGGATTGCAGGTACTCGGGCAGGAGAAAACTCGTCCCGTACGAAGCGGCGATCACCAGTGACGCGATCAGAAACGGAATGAACGCCCGTAATTGGAGGGATGCCGGCAAGTGCTCGGCGTGTGAGATCGCACGCTCGCCAGTCGATAGATAAATGGAGGAGCCAGTCATGCGCTTACGCCACTGCCGGTTGACGCGAGGCCTGAGGCGCGTCGCACAGTACCGATCCTGCTTCAGTCTCCTGATCCTCAAGGCTGTCGAGCAGTTGCCGGTCCGGAACATCCGGATAGAACGCACGACCTAGCAGACTGTTGATGATGCGGCTGTTCCTGTACGCCACCAGCGAAAGATTGACGCTTTGCAGGCCATGCTGCACGCGGCTTTGGTTTTGCAGATACACGGGACCGGGCATTGGCGCATCGAAGCGCACGGCGTAATCGGGATCGAGCGTTGGCAGACCGTCTTCACGGCTTGCGCCGTCGAGCAGCTTCTGAACGAATGGCAAATGGCGCGGCTGAAAACCGGTTGCCAGGATGATTCTGTCCGCGCTTATGCCGTTGCGCTGCGACGTGACGAGCGAGGTCAACCCGATATGCCAGCGACCGCTGCGGCGGGTGATCTCGTCCATTGTCACCGAAGGCAACAGACGAAAGCAGTCGGCTAGCGTGCCATGGACGCTGCGTTCGTACAACGCTTCATAGAGGCGGTTGCACAGGCTGGCGGAGATGCCGTCGCTGGTGAGCTTTTCGCTTTCGACAATGGCCCGGCGCTGCTGGATCGGCAGCGTGTGAAAGCGTTGGCTATAACTGGGCATGTATGCTTCATTGACAAATGCGTTGTCGTCCATCGCAAACAGATTGGCGCGCGACGTCGCCCACGTGATCTTGTCGGGACCTGACTCGGTCAGCATGTGCTCGACGACTTCCGCGCCGCTCTGCCCGCCGCCCACCACCAGCACATGTTCGTCTTCGCTGAACGGTTTCCGGTTAAGGTAGTCGTCTACGTGATAGACCGTCTCGCCAACCACCTGCCGCGCACATGCCGGCACCTTGGGTTCGACGCCGACCCCGACCACTACCGCGCGCGCATGATAGGTGCGCGCGGTAGTGGTCACGCAATAGCCCTTATTGCAAGGCCAGATATCGATCACCTCCTCGCCGAATCGAAGCGTGTCCAGGCATTGCGCGACCCATTGGTAATAGTGGGTGAACTCACGTCGCGACGTGCTGTTTCCACCTTTATTCACGAAACTGTACAGGCGTCGATGTACAGCGAGATAGTTGAGAAAGGAATATGGGCTTGTGGGATTCACCAGGGTCACACAATCCTTGAGCGGCGACACCTGGAGTTGACTTTGGGGCAGCATGAGCCCCGGATGCCAGGAGAATTTGATGCGCTTCTCAAAGAAGAGCGCTCGCAAACCGGTCGGCTGAATGAGCGCCGCGAGGCTTAGATTGAACGGTCCGATACCAATACCGATGACGTCTAGCATGTCCATAGGAACTTGTTCCGCCGTTAGAGGGGAATTGGCCAACCGATATAGTGCAGCGCAATTCCCGTGGACTAAGGTTGAGGCGGTGGTGCCGGCGTACTGCGTAGCCGATGCCCGCTGCAGGAAAACGAAAGCCGTAGATGACGATCGCTTTTCTTCCCAATGGCGGCATTCTGACCAGCACTATGCTTGGTTTGACATTACCTCGGGCCGCCTGAGTGAATCATACGAGGAATTGAGAAGCTGAACACTTTGAACATACGCAAACCTTGCGGTGCGTCAATTGTCCACGCGGCGTTGTCGGATTCAGACGCCGGATCACCCGCAGTCCAAAGAGAGTTGTCACGTTGCTCAGTGGTTCGGATAACATCCGGGACTCAGAACATCGAATCGGTCTATCGTGGTCATCGCTTCCGGCGATCGTCATCAATCGTGTCGTGCGACGGTGAGGCCGGTTGAAAAAAGTGGACGCCAACATTCCGTAAAATTGAGGAATGGAGGCATTGATGAACCGAATCCCAAGGCTGTGTACACGAAGGAATTCCGTGAAGAAGCAGTAAAGCTGGTAATAGCCGATGGCCTCGGCGTGTCCGAAGCCGCGTGTCGATTGTCAATTTCGATGAAGACGTTAGCAAACTGGATTCTGCTGCAAAGGACGGCAAGCTGGAGAATGTTGGGGAGCATCAGAGACCACTGACAGAGGTTGAGGCCGAGCCGGGGCGGGTCAAGCGGGAATTGGCCGAAGTAAAAATGGAGCGCGATCTGTTAAAAAAGTTCGCAATGTACTTCGCGACGGAGTCGCGGTGAAGTACGGCGTAACTGAACAGATGCGACAGCAATATCCAGTGCGTTTAATGTGCCGCTTCCTGGGCGTGTCCAGCGACGACGAATTCAACGCACGACCCCTTGGGGCCGGCCAGATACAGCCATCCCTCATCGGTCGCGACGGACCTGTTTACGGAGAAGTAGTCGGCTATGCGATGAGCGAGCGCATGACAAAACAGCTGGTAATGCGTGCGCTTTTTCGTGCCGTCGCGTCGCACTTATCACCGGCCAGTCTAATTCAGTATACGGACCGCGGCAGTCAGTACTGCGACCATGCCTATCAGAAGCTCCTCAAACAGTCCGGCATGCAGGCATCAATGAGCAGACGCGGAAATTGTTTCGATAACGCACCAATTGAATCATTCTGGGGCTCACTGAAAAATGAGCTCGTCTATCATCGCAAGTTCGCGACCCGCGACCAGGCCCGCAACGAGATCACTGAATACATCGAAATCTTTTACAACCGGCAGCGCACACAGGCGCGTCTGGACTATCTGTCGCCGGCCGCTTTCACGCAGCGATTCCATTTGAGTAAAACCGCTGCTTAACCCGTTGGCGTCCACGAATTCCGACAGACCTCACAGTTGGTCAGGTCGGCCTGTCGCACCAACGGGTGCTTCAGGCTGATCTGCTCTCGCAGCGGCTGGCGGAGAAATCTTGTTTCGGCACAGGCGTCTTCGGACGCATCTGCACCTCGTCGAAAAATGCAGGATTTACGCGTCAATATGCCAGGTTCCCGCAATTCCAACGACACCATTTCGGCCCCAAAGCCATGCCATATAAGGCTCGCCGGATTGTTCAGGCTCGACTGATTAGCCGCCGATTTTCAACTTTAATCTAGAAGGTCGTTCGCATTCCGAATCTAAACACGCGTGCCGTGGAGTTGGGGTATGCCGGTTCCCCGTAATATAGGGCTTGCCCCAACGTGTAAGCGGACCAGTTTTTATTTTTTGTTTGTGCGTACCCGATATATATACTGGTGTTTTTCAAAAGAGAATAAAAAACACCTAGTCCTACAATGTACGAATTTTTTGACTGAGTAATTCCATTCGAGGTGTCAATCAATTTGATAACTTGTGCCATTAATACGGTCGAATGGGTGATTTGGTAGCTCGCCCCAAGATTGGCAATTGCATACCGCAACGAATTATTCAACGATGCTGCGCCAGTTATGATTGAATAGTCATCTTTAGTGTATCCGAGATACACTCTTACCGGCCCAATCGCATAGTTACCGCCGACACCCCATGCTTTGTAATATCCCTGATCCAATCCGTCTCTCTGATAGACATATCCGGCATGAAACGTTACGGGGCCATTGGTGTAATTGATTGCCCCGCTAAAAGTTGTTCCGCCACTTGTAGATTTCGCAACACCGCCGAGACCGTACATCAACCCAACCGAGAATCCATAAATCTTCGGAGATGAGTAAAGAACGGAATTATTAACGCGGCACGTAATGACCTCGGTAAGGAGCGTAGCTTGGACGGTACCATTAGGCAAAGTGCGATCAACGCCCCAGATGCTCCCTCCTAAGCCTCCCAAAAAAACGTCGTTGTCACTCATAGCAAGAAACTCTGGCGAGTATTGACGACCAAAAGTTAAAGTCCCTTCAGGACCTTCGAAGCCAATATACGCTTGCCGGCCGAAAAGTGCACCGCCCTGCTGTATGGTGCCGGCATTAGGCGCGAAACCACTCTCAAGTCTGAAAATAGCTTTGTAACCGTCGCCGAAGACTTCGCTACCCATAAGGCCAAGTCGCGATCCGAACGTGCCGCCATTCGACATTTTAGTTAAGGTTCCTCTGCCCTGATTTGAGATATCAATGAGAACATCTAATGCTCCATATAGCGTAACGCCACTCTGCGCTCGGCTTGAATCGCACGCTAATCCAAAAAATACTCCCATCACCACTGCGTATACCAATTTTATCATTTGGAAGCCGAATTTCTTTTTGCTTCTGATGAGCCAATATCGTGGTCATTGAACAAATCCGACAGAAAGTGGAGTTGGATGGAGTAACAGCCAAATCTATGCCATGCGCACTCCGTTACTATCTTCACGCCTCGATAACTGAGAATTGGGAATCCAGGCCCGGCATGATTCTCCAAGTTGCAGTCGTGAGCCGGGGGGCACCGGGCCTGGCGGGGCAGGTGATCGCTAATAGGAGTTCAGCCGGAACATCGTTAGGCCATCCAGTACGTGAATGCGGAGACTTGCCGCCGATGTTGCAGACCGAGCCGTGCGACGTGCGAAGCCCGCGATGCATGAAAAGCCAACAACATCGCTTAGTCGACCCATTCATGAGCGTTGACGTAGGCAAAGGTCACCATCACCCCGTAGCCCTCGGCCGAACCCGAAAGCGTTGGTACAGTAAAGCGCTGGCCCGACGATGAGGCCAAGCTGTGCACTCATCTCCGAACTGAAGACGTTCGGTGAACTTTTGTTCGTCGTAGATCACCCTCACCATCGAAGCATTGTCCGTGACAGTCGCTCCTGACCTTGGTGTCCTGGTCGCATCCTTACCAGCCTGGCTATGCGCCGCATTGCCGACCTGCTCGATGGCAATGCCAAGATTGATGCGCTCAATGCCGCTTACACTGCGCTGCCTCCGACTGGCTGATGTACTGCTCGCCGAAATCACCATGCTGTGCGGCCGCCACAACCCACGCTGCATGCAGAGGTGTGGAAAGAGGACGCTCGGTTCATCGTCAAGGCCGAGCCTCAAGGGTTCACTCCAACTACAGGCTCCGGTGGCTCAATACGGATGCACCACGCAACGAACTGGAAGATGCTTCGGGCCACTCACGAAGCTGGACGCAACGAATTCGATTTCGCCCGCCGGCTCAATAAGCCGCAACCTCGGGACCAGTTCCTCAAACAAGATGCGCATTTCCATGTTCGCGAGATGCTGACCCAAGCACACGTGGGCGCCGACGCCGAAAGCGAGATGCCGGTTCGGTTTGCGGTCGATATTGAATGCGAACGGCTCAGGGAAGACTTGCTCGTCACGATTTGCCGAGCCATAGCAGAGCATCAGCCAATCGCCCTTGCGGATTGTCCGACCCCGGACGTTGGTGTCGGCAGTCGCTGTACGCATGAAATGACGCACCGGCGATGCGTAGCGAAGGGTTTCGTCGATAAACTGCGGAATCAGCGAACGATCCGCCTGTAGTCGCGGCAGTAGCTCAGGGAAGCGGCTCAACGCCCACATCGCGACCGATATGGACGACGAAACCGTATCATGTCCTGCTGCGGCGATGATCACGTAATAGCCGAGACGGGTCGCTTCATCGATAGGCTGTCCATTGATCACCGCGTTGGCCAGCAAGCTTGCGATATCGTTACGTGGGTTCTTCCGGCGGTCTTCGGTCAGGCGGTCGAAATAATCCTTGAAGTCGGCCACAATGGACAGCAGAGCCTTGCCCATCGCACCGCCCGCATCGCCTTGGCGCTGCACTTCGCGCTTGTATTCGGCATCCTCGCTTCCGAACATCTCCTGAGTCAGCGTCAACATGCGCAGGGAATCCTCCTGCGGAACGCCGAGAATATCCATGATCACGTTCAGTGGGAAATGCAATGCAAAGTCATTCGCAAAATCGATCACTTGCCCGCTGTGATGCAACAGCTTCGCGATCGTCATATTTGCCAGCGATCGAATGCGGTCGTCAAGCTCGAGAATGCTGTTCGGCATGAACCACGACTGTGTCAGCGCACGTAGACTCTTGTGCTCGTCGCCGTCGACGTGCACGAGCGATCGGACGATGTTTGGACTACCGGTGGTGGAAATGACATGCTCAATCGACGCTCTTGGCCTGCAGACGACAGAATAGTCGCCGTTGCGGAACAAGACATTGTCTCGTGAGATCATGGAGACGTCGGCGTGTTTCGTGACCACCCAGAACGGATCATGTCCGTCCGCCATTGCACGCCCGACAGGGTTGTTTGCACGCGCCCAAGTATAGGTTTCATGGAGACGATTGAGGTTGGTATAGGACTGCGGATCAACCAGATGGTTTGCTATGTCTTTCGGTAAGTCGTAATTTGGCATGCTCATGATATTGATAGTGCGGTTTGTTGGTGGACGGGCAGCACCGTCCAGGCAAGAGAAGGGCGCCACTTTCCGCCCCATTTCGCTATTGGGCTCCCCGCGGACTCAATGACTGGTCTCAATTTTTGACGGCCGCTCGCTCGCGTGTACTGAGATCCTTTCCACGGGCTTTGAAGTAGCATTCATGTATAGAGCTTGCTGTCACCCGATATCTGCAGAACGGTCCCCCGTTGGCGTAGGCACTGCAGCGTTCGCATCGGTAATGTGGGTGAACTGGCGTGACGGACGTCGATATCCGCCCGTCGTATTCCTTCATACTATCCGCGGTCTCCCTGAGTACCCTTAATCTAGGTCAACTCTTCTTGGTTAAGTGATCGCTCAGGTGGTCCTTGAGGGCTACTGTTTGTCGGGCCAGTACGCAACAATCTGAGCCGGCCCCAGAGGAGGCGAGGCTTGAGCAGTTTGTGTTCGTGACCAAATGCGCTGGCGCATCGAGCGCGACTATCGGGACCTGAAACAGGAGTTTGGGCTCGGTCACTACGAGGGGCGTGGCTGGCGTGGCTTTCACCACCACGCCAGACTGAGTACCACTGCATATGGGTTTATGATGGCTCAGCGACTCAGGATAGGATCAGATGAAGGCGATAAAAAAACTTCCTTGAACGCACGCTGCCTGTCCTTCCCCCGGATTACATCCCACGGGGCAGTCGAGCGCGCACAACGCCACGTTCCTGATTTGTTACCACGTTGCGTATTCTGCTTGGACTACGCCTCATACAAAGATGGCACTCTTCCTGTGCGGAAATAGAATACACAACTAATTATATGATGCAGTAAGACTTAAGCCTGATGCGATCGGTTTTTTCGCTTCGTTCGCTCCCGCACAAACAGTCTTTTCGTCGAATTGATTGAACATCTACTGCAGCCGCTTCATCGATGCAGATACCCGGACGTCGGGTGTGGACGTTTGCATTCGTAGCCCATCTGGCTGTCACTGTCAGCTTGAGACCGCTGCCAGATAGAATGTCGGGATGAAGAAGAGCAAATCACCGTACCACGGCTTTCATTTCCCGGCGGCGATCATCAGTTGCGCGGTTCGTTGGTGTTGATATGACTTTGCATGTCAGTCACGACATTGGTTTTCAGGTTGTTGCATCGACGCATGAATTTCCTGAGGGCGGCGCAGCAGTATGTCTCGACGGTGGATCACACTTCTATGAGCGAAACTCTGTCAAGACCGCCTATGCCAGAGGTCGGGTGCACATTCGTCAGTTCGCGCACATCTCGCCGAACAGCATCGCCTGGTGACCGAGGCGTTGGGGCGAAGTGGACCTCCTGAATCTTCCAGTGTTAGCAATCGTGGGGAAGATGGCGTATCGGAGAAGCCGGAAGCATCTACCAGGTGACGAACTAAACGGCTCGCTCCGGACCGAACTCGGCCAGATGTTATCTATGGCCGGAACCTGTCCGTGGCCATCGAACTCAACAACCTGGTAAGGCCGCGTAGCTGCCGGCGTGGTCGCCCGTCGATACGCGGCAGCCCTTTAAGGTGCGAGGCGCCGGCAGCGCCTGCTGCCGTGCCGAAGCCGCTCAAAAATTCCACCTTTACGCGCGGTGACAGCGACCGGATAGCGCGGTTTGAGTTGACCCGGTTCGACGGATAGACTGGCAGTCGAGTCTAATGCGGTGCACGCCCGAACAGGTCACCTCGGTGAGCGTTGACATGTCGCCGGCGTTCATCAAGGGCGTGGGCGAACATCTGCCCAATGCGCGGCTGATATTCGACAAGTTTCACGTCGTCGCCCACGCGTCCAAGGCGCTCGATACGGTCCGCCGCCAGCAGCAGAAAGCCGATTCGGAACTCAAGGGGATGGGCTGGACGCTGCTCAAGGACGTGAACAAACTGAATCTGGCGCAATTGACCGACCTCGAGGCGCTGGTCAGGCAGTACGCCACCAAACGCACCGCCCGCGCCTAGCTGTATCGCGAGCAACTGCGCGAGATTCTCGAGCGCAAGCAAATCCATGTTGTTTCCGCGATGTTGCGGCAGTGGTGCACCAACGTCATGCGCTCGAAAGTCGAGCCGATGAAGGACGTGGCACGTCTGATTTGCCGGCACTTCGATGGCATCGTCGCCTGGACTCAGACCCGCCAGACCAACGGCTTCATCGAGGCCATCAAGGCTTGTTTCAAGCTGCCAAGCGCAAGGTTCGCGGTTACACGCGCTTCACGACGATGCTCACCGTCCTCTTTCTCATCGCCGGCAAGCTCGATTTCTCCAGCTTCAACCCGGATGCCTCGTAAGCCCCGTTACCCACTGCATTTTGAAAAGAGCCAAAATTTCCGAGGATGGCATCGAGGTTCCGCGGGTCGATGAGCAACCTCCGCCCGGGATAAGTGCTTGCGAAAATCGAGCCAAGGGCGGCCTGCTGATCGTCTTCGGACCGTAGCGATAGAGCGAGCTGCCGGGACAATTGACGGCGTCGTACTGACCACTGAGCTGCAACGTCAGCGATCTTCGAACGGCGACGTAGCGAAAAGTGTTTCGTCGACTGACGGCGACAGACCAGTCCTGGTCAGTAACAAACCATCGCACCACACACGTTCGACGCGTCCCCACGCACAGGCAGAAGCAGCGTCCGGGAAGAATCCTCGTCCGTGATAGTTGGCGCTCGTGTTGCAGAGCAACGGAATACCCGTCAGTCTTTCGTATTCGACCAGAAGTTGCGCCACCGGATGCTCGGAAGTTCTTGAAATGGTCTGCAATCGGGCAGATCCGTCGAGATGCACGATGGCAGGGATTTTTTCTCGCCATTCCGCGCACGTCTGATGATCGAACAACATATAGGGATCAGGGCTCCCCGGGCTAAAAATGGTCGGCGCACGATCCTCAAGGCAAATTGGCGCCACGGGACGGAAGTGCTCTCGAAACTTGATGTCGTTGAGATGATCCTTCATTGTGTGCAAAGTCGCGGCGGCCAGAATGCTTCTGCCCCCCAATGCTCGTGGTCCGAGCTCGGCTCGGCCGGCAAGGAAAACGACGGGCTTGCTACTGGCGAGTATGCTGGCGAGTTCTGCAATGGAGCAAGTAGACGCCGTCCATCCGGGCGGTACTTGGCAACCTTTTAAGGCCGGTCCGCTATATACCGACCACTCCAGCGGCACGAAGCCCTTCTCGGCTGCCAGCGCGCAACAAGCGGCGCCAATCGCCGACCCGCTATCGTTGGGAAACGGCGGCACCCAGATTGCGTCGAACAAACCGCTCGCGCGCAGGGCGCTGTTCCATTTGATATTGAGTCCGCATCCGCCAGCGATGCACAAATTTTTCGGGCCCGCAATCGAATGGCGCTGCAGCGCGATACCCATTTCATGAACGAGAAGACGCTCGAGGAATACATGGAACGAGGCGAGTACGTCTTCGGGCGGCTTGGCTTCCAGTCGCAGCGCGCTTGCTTCGAAGAACTCTCCCACAGCCGCTAGTGACGCGTCCGCGCTGTGGATGTTCTCGCGATAAGCTTGCGCACACTCCGTGTCGCCAGCAAAGCGTGCCTGATAAAGCCCGCGAAATACCTCAACGATATCTTCGTCAACGGAGCCCAGCGCGATGTAAGCCATCAGCTTGCCGGCCACACCCAGATCCCACCGGGCGCCGCCCGGCTTCTTATAAGGACCAAAGTGATGACCCGCCGCAGCATAGATGTGACCTATCACGGGGAACAGGCAGTCAACATGGCGGGCGTGGTGGCGTTCTACATGATAGAGGCGTGGGACGATGCCACCATCCCACACCAAACAGAATGCAGGTTGCCCGCTTTGGGCAAAGGGACTGGTGCAGTACGCGGAGGCCACATGGCCTGACACGTGAGGATAGCTTTTATAAGGAAAGGACTGGCCGCCGACAAGCAGTCCGGAGCCGTCGAGCGAAGCGAGAAGATCATCGGCTCGGCGTTCGGCATAAGGGGCCCCTTTCAGGCTGACGGGAATCGACCCACTGAGGACCCGAAACTCCGACTCGACTACTCCGTCCCAGCCGTCGATGACAAACTGATCGATATCGTGCGCATCGAAACCATGCTCGGCCAATGCGATCGCGATCGCGTCGAGGTCGTCGATCGCCTGATACCGCGGATTGTTGTCTAGCTTTTCCTGCTCCACGCAAAAAACCAGTTTTCCATCCTCGACAAGGGCGATCGCTCCGTCGTGCGTCAGTTTGATCCCACAGATGCGCATAATATCTCCCGGCCTAAGGCTGGTAAGTTGGTCCACACGAAGGCGAAGCCGCGTTTCGAAAACAGGCGAGCAGACAGTCTTCATTCGACGACTGACCGACGCACCTCAAGCGATCGATTTCAACCAGCTCTTCTTCCAGGATGGCTATGACCGTCTCGGCTCCGGCAATGTGGCCCCATCGCCGGCAATTGGCGTCACGTGCCGATCCGAAAACCAGCTGTCCAGCGGGCGCAAGCATCCGTGCTAAATTGCGGACAGCCGCGCGCACCTCGGCGCTGCCGTCGAGGTAATAGAGAACCTCCGCCACCACGATCAGATCGAACTGTTGCTCAGTCGAAAAATGCTGGACATCGGAGACGATCCAATTGATGTGTGGTGAGTCCATCATGCGTTCGCGTGTCCTGGCAATTGCGCTTGGCACGATATCGATCACGGTGAGCCGTTGGCAGTGCGGTGCCAATTTTTCCGTGAAGGCTCCGCCTGCGCATCCGACTTCGAGCGCATTTGTGACGGATCCCTGCGAAAGTGCCATCCGAAGCATTTGCCTGTGGCGCTCGTGCTCAAAGGGATTGCTGTCGAGCCGCCATGGATCGTCTGCGTCCAATTCCCGACGCAGCAATTCGAAGTTCGTTTGATGTGTCAATTCCGTCTACCTTTATGGTGCGCCGCTGCAAGTGTCCGGACCTTGGGCCGGGACTGGTGCTCCGTTGAAAGCCGGCGTGTTGGTACAAGAACTGCACGGCGGCCAAACGCTATTGTTTAACGTTCTGGAAAAATAGCTCGCGAGTGCTGTTACCTAGTTTCAGACCTTCAGCAACTCATTGGAGGCGCGTCGTTACCGTGACAACGCCCGTGAGGGATGTAGCCGAACCCGACGCTGTTCCCACAATCCGCGCAGCTCCTTGACGAGGGCTTCACGTCGAGTCTGCTCAGGCGTAATTGAATCGAGAAGATGTCCGAGCACGGCTTCGCCTTCGATCCGCATCAGCAGATCGAACAACTCATGTGAAATACGCACACTGTCATAGTTGGAGCCGCCGGTGCGAATTTCGCACACCGTCTCCTGACGATCCAGCGCTGTGTGAGCGCGGACCCGATAGAGCGATGCATAGGGCGGCAGTGAAACCGCGAGCGCAGTCCAATGTTCCTGCGTTGCGAGCCGCTTTTTGACGAGGAACGGCCCGACCACAAGTCCATCCAGCTCTGTCGTCAGAAATGTGGCAATTGCGTCTGCAACCGAATCTACGATCGGCTCAGCGTTGTTATTAAAGGAAGTATTGAGCAGAATTGGGATTCCTGTCCGCTTTTTGAACGCATTAATAACCTCCCAGTAGGCGGGATTGGTCTTGCGCGATACTGTTTGCAGCCGCGCTGTACCGTCAATGTGCGTGATGGCGCCGAGCAAGGCACGCTTGGAGTCGCGCACGCGAACTACAAAATTCATAAAAGGGAATTCGCGGGTGCCCTCTGGGAGGTCAAAAAATTCGCGCGCATCGTCCTCGAGCACTGATGGCGCGAACGGTCGGTAACCCTCACGCTTTTTGACCATGGCGTTGATCCGGTCCTTGTTTGCCACCGGCCTGGGATCGGCAAGAATGCTGCGGTTGCCAAGCGCGCGTGGCCCGAACTCCGAACGACCCTGCACCCAGCCGATCACGGCGCCATTGGCCATCCAGTCCGCTGCTCTGCCTGCCACGTCATCACTGCGTTCAACGTCGAGGTGTCCGGCCCACGCATTCAATTCTTGCTCCACGACCAGATCGCTCCCCAGATCGGGCCCCCAATAAACCTCCTGCAATCGCTCACGCGGCGCGGGCCGACCGAAGTCGTTTGACATCATAAGGGCAGCGCCTAATGCGCAACCGGCGTCATGCGCTGCGGGCTGCACGAAGATGTCTTCGAAAAGTCCCGAATACAGCAGCTTACCGTTCATGGTGCAGTTATGAGCTACTCCTCCGGCTATACACAGCCGCTTCATACCGGTGACCTCGCGATGATGGCGGAGAATGTGAAACACGATCCGCTCCAGCGCTTCCTGCAATGAAGCACCCACATCTCGATGCTGCTGTGTGAATGGCATTCCCTTTCGCCGGACCTGGATGCTGCGGAGCAACGTCGGACCGATGTGGTCCAGGTGGACGCGGTACTCACCGTTGGCGGACAGTTGATAGAATTGCTCGAAGAGCCCGCGATAGGGAGCGGGATCCCCATAAGGTGCAAGCCCCATGACCTTGTATTCGTCGAACAAGCCGTAACCGAGATACCGGATTGTTTCGAGATAAAACAGCCCTAGAGAATTATGCTCTGAGAAAGTCGCGAGTTGCGTAATTTCGGTTCCAGATCCGAGCGCCAAGAGCCCCGAGAGGAAATCACCGCCGCCATCGACCGCGAGGATCAGACTTTGCTCGAATCCAGACATCGCAAACGCGCTCACGGCATGCGCCAGATGGTGACTCACGAATGAGACTCGCGAAGGATCGACCTCGGTACCGAATTCCCGCATTAGTAAGTTACGCAGAAACAGCTTGGCATCCACCGGAATGGAGATGTTCGGCTGGGACAGGAACAGGCGTTCGAGCATGACGTTGCAATAGGCCTCGGTAGCGTAAAACGCGATGTGGTCGATATCGCTGAGCTGAATCCCTGCGGATGCGAGGCAGTATCGAATTGAACTGCTCGGGAACTTGTTAGAGTGCTTGATCCGGTTGAGGCGCTCCTCTTCGACGGCCGCTATTACGCGTCCGTCCCGGACAAGCACCGCAGCGCCGTCGTGCAGAAATGTGTTCGGCAGTTCGAGTGAATTTTCATGAACTTTGTCTAGCCCGCCGCTCACTCCTAAGCACAGCATGTCTCTCTCCTTCATCGTGGTAGGAAGCCCCTACTGGCAAGACTCGAACCCCTACCACCTAAGTAAGGTAGGGTATCGCTCGCCGCTGCGAACACCGGTCAGACGTCACCAGCCCCAAAGAATCTCGCGTAGGGTCCGTCTGCAAAATGGCGCCGCAATTCATGAAAATTCTGTACCGTTTGGTCCAGGGTCGCGTTTCTTGGCGCTGAAGGATGGCGCGACCAGAAAGCTGAAGCTCTGGAACCTCGAGGAAATCCCCAATCGTTGCCAAACATGCGGCGGGTTCGCGAGGAGGGCTCCCGATGCATGTGATTGATCGACAACTGCTGCAACGTCATTTCCTCGGCTTCGCTCAGTTCCACGACACACTTCATCCACTATCCCGGCACCACGAAGGCGCCAGCAGGTTGCGAAATTGAAACGGATCTACCAGGAACACTATCCTCCATGCCGTACAATTCGTAAAATCGATTGTTTTGATGGAACACATCTACATTA
Organism: Paraburkholderia sp. UCT31; assembly: GCF_014397655.1. Classification (NCBI taxonomy): domain Bacteria; kingdom Pseudomonadati; phylum Pseudomonadota; class Betaproteobacteria; order Burkholderiales; family Burkholderiaceae; genus Paraburkholderia; species Paraburkholderia sp. UCT31. The sequence continues at coordinate 66,385 of NZ_VZQP01000034.1, read as the reverse complement.
TGGATAACTTGAGATCATGCGTTTCAAGGGCCTCGATCTAAATCTCCTCGTCGCGCTCGATGCTCTGATGACCGAGCGTAACCTCACCGCGGCGGCACGCAGCATCAACCTGAGCCAGCCGGCCATGAGCGCGGCCGTCGCCCGGCTACGCGCCTATTTCTGCGATGAACTATTTACGATGAGGGGCCGGGAACTTGTCCCAACACCGCGTGCAGAAGGGCTCGCTGCGCCAATCCGGGAGGCTCTGGTGCACATCCAGCTCTCCGTTATTTCCCGGGACGTCTTCAACCCAGCCAAATCGGATCGCCGCTTCAGGATCATCCTTTCCGATTTCATGACAGTCGTATTTTTTCGAAAGATCGTGGAGCGTATTGCACGGGAAGCTCCCGCCGTCAGCTTCGAGTTGCTGCCACTTGCCGATGACCCCGATGAGGTTCTCCGGCGCGGCGAAGCCGATTTTCTTATCTTGCCGGAATTGTTCATGTCGAGCGCGCACCCTAAAGCGAAGCTGTTCGAGGAGACGCTCGTGTGCGTAGGCTGCCGCAGGAACAAGCAGCTATCAGGGCAGCTCACATTCGAGAGATATATGTCGATGGGGCACGTTGTGGTCAAGTTCGGACGTACGCGGCAGCCCTCCATCGAGGAATGGTTTTTGCTTGAGCACGGTCTCAAGAGACGGGACGAGGTCATCGTGCCGAGCTTTAGCATGATCCCGCCTATGCTATTAAACACTGACCGTATAGGGACGATGCCCTTGAGGCTGGTCAAGTATTTCGAAAAAACGATGCCTCTGCGGATCGTCGAACTTCCGCTGCCACTTCCCGCATTCACCGAGGCCGTCCAATGGTCTGCCCTTCACAACAGTGATCCGGCAAGCAATTGGATGCGGGAGATAATATTGCAGGAGGCGTCACGCATGACTCCTCCGCGTGAGACCACGCGAAGACCAATCCACCCAAGTTAGAAAATGGCATTTTTCAGCAAGGTTTTTGCGGCATGGATTTGTGGGGTTTCGAGGGTTTTGTGGCGATATAACGTATATCGTCACACCACGCCTGATTCAGCACGGTGACGGCAAACGCCTGATCGAGCAGGTTCGGCGCGATCGGCAAGCTGTGTGTCAATCTGGTTGTTGCTTGAATGGCGCCGCGGTGATGGACAACGCTGCAACTGCGCGATCGCTGGGTGCTGAAGATCATCATTAATGAAGTCTATCGCTCACAGTACGCGTGCGGTGTGCCACGGGGACTGTCGCCGGTCGACGCTAGCGGCCGTTATGTGATAGAGGTTTCTCGGACGGTTGTGAGTGATCGCGATGGTTCGGCAGCCTGCCACCACTCCGTGCACCGAACTCACGACTTAACGCCGGACTTCCACGGCCAGCGGGCGCTGGTTTCAACATTTTCTCGGTCCTTCTGGATCTGCTCGCCGTTGAGCCTGGCTTCGCTGGGGGCCGCAACCTGGTTCGTCGAGATTCGGTCGGCGTCGGCTTCAGTCGATGCCGCATGCACCTCCTCGCTAGCCCTCAACAACGGCAGGCCGACGCCAAACCGCGAAACTTCGCCCTTTAACGCGGCGATATCCGCCCGCCATGTCTCCGCGTTACCGACAAGCAGACTGCGCTGGACTGTGGAAGTGAGACGCTTGCGATTCAACTCAGGCGCCAGCTTCACTCCCTACAGGGAACAAATACTTGGTAATTTGTTCCCGAGTATGTTCTATCTCGATGACATCGGTAATCAGCCCATTAATTTTCAACAGTTCGGGGTTTTCAATCTCGTCGGTCAGTTTTCGCATTATTGATCTGGTGGTCTCATCAGATTCAGACATTACTTTCTTCATCGTGTCCGGGCTGAAAACCCCGATGTGGGCCTGCGGATACGCGAGTACTGCCACAGGGTCAAATCCAGGACCACACATGGCGTACACGCCTCCCGTATACGCTTTTCTGGCAACGAGCAGTAACTTTGGTACCTTGCATCGAACATGTGCTCTGAATAATTCCGCTGCAGCCGAAAATATGCCACTATTTTCAGCTTCTTTGCCGATCATAAATCCCGGGATATCGGCAATGAATATGATTGGCATGTTGGTTTTTGCGGCAATATTTATCATTTTTATCATTTTTGAGGCGGATTTCCGATAAATTGCACCTCCATTATGTCGGGGGTTGTTGGCAATAATTGCAGCGAAATTTCCTTTGATGCTCGCGTAGGCGGTCAACACTTCCTCCGCGTATTCGGCGCTTATTTCCGTAAAGCTGCCTTTGTCGATAAAGGAATGCAGCAAATGATGCATATCATAGGGTGCGCGATGATCTGATGGAATTAATTTTTCAAAATCAGCCGCGTCGGGTTCTTCATATTCAAGACCACGGGGTGCCTTGCCTTTGAAACTTCCGTGCAGTAATTTTCTTATGCACTCGAATAAACCTTCTTCATCTTTGAATACCAGCTGAACCGAGCCCGAGCCCTTGCTGTGAACGTCTGTTCCACCTAGCGAATAGAGATCGGACTCCTGGGCCAGCATTGCCTTCACCATATCCGGACGTCCCATACATAGAGCGCCTTTCTCAGTCATCAACACCAGGTCTGCAAGCATCAACGGTAAAGCAAGTGGACCTGAGGTCGGACCGAGTATGGCGGAAATTAGGAAATTCCCTTCTGCAAATTCGGCGAGGGATGCACTGACCCTGCCCATTCCAAATGGGGATAAAAGTAGTCTGGCCATGTCCGGCGAGAGCACTTTCGTGGTGTCGAAACTGCCTGTCCCTCCTGCCTTGTCCTGAATGTAGATTAAGGGGGCGCATTTATCCCGGGCCTGAGTTACTGTGCTGATGATCTGCTCGGCAGTGCGCCACTGTCCGCCTCCCTGAAATTCACAGTCCCCTCCGCGATTCATGACCAGAAACGTTTTTACCGAATTTATGGTCCCTTCGCCGCAGATGAAATGACTTTTTGCGGCAGGTTGACGGTCAACAAAACTATCTGCGTCAAAGAGCACGTTTATTCTTTTCAACGAAATTTGCATTAGCTATCTGCCTCCTGGCAATGCGTATGAATGTTTGCTGTTATCGGTGCCGTGCGTCTGTGCGGTGTTGAATAGCAGCCTCATTTTCAGGAAGCCAAAATGTCTTCTATAGACGTTGCTGCGGCCAGAAGACGGCGGTCCTGACCCCGCGCGGCGTCAATACTCAACCCCACCGGTAATGCATCATCGGGAGCAACTGGAAGGGTGATAGAAGGTATCGCGGCGTTGCTGGCCAGGTCGGTGTTACGTATCACTTCGGCAAACAGTCCCGGCCTGCTGGCATCGCTCAGATGAGGGACGCTACGCGGAACTGTCGGGTACACGAGAAAATCGATGCCTTGAGTGCTGAACAGCGAGTCTATTTGTAGACGTAAGACGCCTATATTCTGGATCGCTGATGAATAATCTGCGGCAGAGATAAGCTGTCCACCAAGATTGGCGTGAATGATGTCGCGGACAATTTTGTCGCGAATGTTATCAAATACGGCATTTATCCTGTTTCCCCATCCTAGGGAAAGCAATGTGCGGGGAAAGTCCGTGAAGAATTCGTAAACCGGAATGGTGAAGGTTCCGGTTCTATTCAGGTCAGCAACAACCGCGTCATCCAGTTCAACGCACTGGAAACCAGCGCGGGTCAATCGCTTGACGGCATGCCAGCAATACTTTCGGACATCATCCTCCAGGTCAGTCCACATGGAGGCCGGAAGGCCTATTCGGCCGCGAGTATTTTTCTGTTTTGTCGGAAGGTGGCTATCGGGGGACAGCAGATCATACAGAAGCAATGCATCTTTCGCCGTCCGCGTCAGAAGGCCCGGCGAATCCTTCGTGCGAGAAACTGGAATGATTCCGGCCGAAGACCAGCGACCACTTGTGGGCCTGAAGCCGGTGATACCACAGAAGGCGGCCGGTATCCTTACGGAGCCGCCGGTGTCCGTTCCGATCGCCATCGGAACGATACCGGCTGCCACGGCAGCGGCACAGCCGCCACTGCTGCCACCAGCCAAATGCCCTGGAGCCGCTGGATTTCCGACCGTTCCCCATTGAGGATTGACCGATGTGATACCAAAGCTGAGTTCATGCATGTTGTTCTTGCCGGCAACGACAGCACCGAGCGATCTCAGCTTTCTGACAACAAGCGCATCGCGCGTGGCTATACAACCTTCCATCCCCGGTGTCCCGGCGGTGACAGGGAGCCCCTTAACACAAATATTGTCCTTTAAGGAAAAGGGAATGCCGTAGAGCGGTGCGCCTTTCAGGGCATCATTCGCTTTAGCGAAATGCGCGTCCGGGTCGCAAGCACGGATGAAGCAGTTGAGCTTTTTCAGATGCGCATCAGCGCTGAGTGCACGCTCCCGAATTTCAGCCGCAGAAAGTGCACCGGTACGTATGCCACCGCAAAGCGATTCCACAGTGTTTTTCGAAAACATAAAATTTCCACGAATAGGAGGTCATCGTGTGCGATATCAGTAACGATAAGCACTGCGGATCTCGTCAAGAGGATTGCCCGGTAAAAGATTTCCTCCTGCGCTGCGTATGACGGCGCAGGCGCTATTCACAGCCGTCTGCACAGCTCCCTCAATCCACCCTCCGGTAAAAGAGCAGCCACATCCTGCCAGATAAAGGCCGGAATCCCATGCGGGATCATTCGCGGTCTTGAACTGAAAGAAGAGACGCTGCGAGTAAACATCTTCGCCCGGATAGTTGAGCTTAAAGGCACCCGAAGAATGCGGATCGGTCAGCCAGTCATGGTGCAGGACGCTACGTTCATAGTCATCATCGGCGGGAACAAGGTGGCGCGCAAGTTCTGGATGGAATGTTGCAAGGTCGTCAACAAAGCACTCACACCGCTGTTTTTTGTCGGGAACACTCAGTAGCTTGTGAGCGTCATCCTCCCAAGTGTAACTAAGCAGAACCACACCCTGACCATCTGGCTTATCGGGTTCGTAATCAAGGCAATATACTCCTCTCGCAAAACTGTCAGACTGGATGGTGACTGGCAGGTCTTTCGTGATCCAGAACTTGTCGCGGGTGAGCATGAACAGCTTTGAGGAACCCGTAAGATGCGTTTCCCTGACGGCTCGTGAAACGTCGCGGCTGAGAAACGTTTCGTCGTCGGTCAGGCAATGAACCATCTGCATTGCCCTGTTGTTGCTAGTGACGATTACTCGGTCGAAAACCAATGCCTCGTCTTCATCAGTTACCAGCTTTATCTTTCCATTTTCTTTGTAGATGCGACCCACGCTATTGAAGCGAACCCGTTCAGCAACGGAGCGCCCTGCGATCTCCGCTTCCGCCAGGCGCTCAGCCAGTGTAGAGATTCCGCAGGAAATCAGGCGTTGATCATCCAGATAGCCGTTAACGACCAAGCGCAGTATTTCGGTGAATCCGGCCTGATAAACAGGTAGGAAACCGCCGGATCCTATTCCCAGAGAGCCAAACAGCTCAAAGTCATAAGGCCTTTCCCAAGGGACGCCTCCGGGGGGGCGAGGACCAGTGAAAATCGCGACAATGGCGGCATAGAAAGAACTGTCACGGAAGACATCGAGCCACGTTTGCCATGCTGCACGCGCTTCCTGAAAGCGATGTGACTTCAACATGACCGTGATTTCTGCCGGCGCTACAAGAGATGTGCCATTGATCACGCACCCATCCTGCAAAAAGGCCCTCCAGCCTTCATGAACGTGCCTGAACAAAGGCGGCGGCGAATCCCCCGCCGGCCAGGTATGGCGAGTGCCGCGATAATGCAATTCGGTATCAACCACTCCTGGATCGGGGAAAGACGCGGTCGTGGAAATGCCGTGTTTGTTCAAATAATGGAAAAGACCGGTTGCACTCGGAGGGACCCGCATTGCGCCCATTTCAGCAATTAGGTGCGGGTAGCGCGGATCAAATACTTGTGACCATATTCTTCCTCCAATGCGATCGCGGGCCTCAAAGACCGTAACGTCGTTTACGCCTGCCCGCATCAGTTCAGTGGCCGCCACAAGACCGCTGATACCGGCCCCTACGATGGCAACGCGCGGAGTTGGGGTGCGTGATGAAAAGGAGCCGATCCCCCCTTCAGACTCGCAGAGCTGGAGGAACGGCGCGTAGTCATACAATAGGTCAACAGTCGGTGATGGACTTTGTGAAGATGCGACATGATTCTTCATGGATTTTCTCCTTTATGGTGATGCATCCACCTGAGGAACGATCATGGCTGGAAATAGCGCAGGGACCTCTTCCGGCGGCGATTATCGGGACGCGGACTGTGCGAGCAAGGCTTCCACGACGTCCAAGCCTATGCAATCGATCGGGTCCAGCCTGCGCAGCTTGGCGATCAGCTTCAGTGCAACGGCGCGCTCACCGCGCCGCACGCTAATGAACGCGAGTGCCTTCAGTGTGAAGAGCCAGAAGCGGCCCGGACCAGGAATGGTGAAGTCGGTGTCGCCCGGCTGTACCGCACACCAGTCGCTGTCGAGCGACGCTTGCCGGGCGGCGACCGCCAAAGCCTTGGCCGCGACCTCCTGCGCCTCGCCAAGTTCACCCCGGTTCGCATGGAACTTATACAGCAGATAGTAGGGTGGCAGGCAGCGCGGGTACGACAGGACCGCAGTCCACAACGCGGCGGCCACATCGTCATTGCTGCCGCCGCGGGTTCTCTCGATCAGCTGTAGCACGGGGGAGGGAACGTTGCCGCCGAAGAGATCGGTCGATTCGATCCCAGTAATGAGATTCATCAATTTGCTCCGATATGGTGAGTGGTGAGGCGTCCGGCCGCTTTTGCGGCGCGCGGAAGCCGATGTGACGATGGATGTGTTTGTCTACGCGAACCTGAACTGGATGCGATGCCCGCCGCGCGGACACGCCCATTCGAGGTTGTGATGGTCCGTGCACAGAATGCGGCAACTACGGGTCAATGTTCAGCTCGGTGCAGTCGGCGGTGAGGCCGGTCAAGAGCGTCGTTGCGACAGATCCGGCGAGATCCCGGGCCATCGAGGTTGCACCGAGCAGCAGAATCTCGGAGCGGTACTTGTTGACCGGGTCGGTCAGCCCCTTCGTGAACGGTTCGTTGCGATAGCCGAGCGACACAGGGTCGTGAATCACATACGCTTTGTCCGCGCCGAAACTGAACGCCTCACTGGCAAACTGCTCAAGCGGCTCGTCGGTACCGCCGAGCACGGCCACAGCGACACGAGTGCCGAGTTTGTCGGCGGGCTTGCGCGCCTCACCGGGCAGCTCCCACGACACGCTATGCACGTGGCCGCGGTCGTGCTCGAGAAAGACCCAGACGCCCTGGTAGGCTTTCAGACGTTCGGGCAGATCGAGGTTACGGCCGGCGGCCCGATTGACCGGCGCGGCCGGCTTCTTTTCCGAGGCAGCGGGCGAGTTCATGGGGCCCTCTTCATCAACAGGTCCGCCTCCAATGTCGGATGGCGAGCGAATATCTTGTGCACGAGTTTCAGCGACACGTCGCGCAGGCTGGACGCTTTGAAGACCTTTTGCTCCGCGGGCGTGGATACAACGAAGTCGTTGTCGGCCTTCTGCAGTAAGCATCGATAGACGGCGAGCACGGCCGTCGCGTTGTTACGCGGCAGTTCTTTCTGTTGCTCGATATACTGAAAGAAGCGCTTGAGGATGTGCAGGCGGCTCACGTTCACCACCTTCTCGTCGAATGTGATGTCGAAGAATTGCAGGAAATCCTCGGCCGACGAAAGGTGACGCAGTTGTTCGATAACTTCTTGCATGTCGTTATTTCTATTGGACAAGTTTGGCCGCCATAACCACACTCACGACACCTTCACCCGCGTGCTGTGGGCTTGGGTCAGGAAGCGGCGCAGATCGCTTGCATTCGGCGCCTGCTTGTGCTGCGTGACGAAAGAGCGGATGCGCGCAAGCAGAAGCGGGATGAGCCGCTCCGACACGCTCACGCCTAGAGCGTCGTAGGCCTCACGCACACTTTGAGATCCAGAATGTTTCCCGAGTATCGTCGACCGGTGCCGGCCGAGCTCTGCTGGATCGAATCCCTCGTAGGTCGTGGGGTGCTTCGCGAGGCCGTCGGTGTGAATGCCCGACTCGTGAGTAAAGATGCTCCTACCGATGATGCTCTTGTTGAAGGAAACTGCGCGGCCTGAGGCTTGTTCGACCAACGACGAAATGTCGGGCAGCGCTCTGGTGTCGACGCCAGTGTCTCGTCGCAGCAGGTGCCGCGCGCCCATCACGACTTCTTCCAGCGCTGCATTGCCGGCGCGCTCACCCAACCCGTTGACGGTGGTGCTCGCATGGGTCGCGCCGGCCCCAAGGGCGGCCAGTGTGTTGGCTGTGGCGAGCCCGAGGTCGTCGTGCGCATGGATTTCGATCTCCAGATCGACGGCGACGCGCAGCGCTGCAATGGCGTAGAAGGTCTTAAAGGGGTCCAGGATACCGACAGTGTCGGCAAAGCGCACGCGCTGGGCCCCGTGCTGCTGCGCGCATTGAGCCACTTCTATGAGAAATGAGGGATCCGCGCGCGAGGCGTCTTCCATGCCGAGGGAAATCTTGGGATGGTTTTTCGCTGCCTCGTCGACGACGCGTGCGATCTGCGCTAGTACCCAACTGCGCGACTGCCGCAGCTTGTGTTGCAAATGAATATCCGAAACGGGAACCGAGAGATGAACGATATCGGCATCGCAGCGCAATGCCGCGGTGAGATCCTCGTCGGTGAGGCGCCCCCAAACCGTCAGGCGGGCGTCGAGGTTCAGGTCGACGATTGCAGCGATGCACGCCATTTCGTCTTCGCCCATGGCAGGAATTCCGATTTCGAGTTCGGCCACGCCGGCTTGCGACAGTGCGGCGGCGATCGCGCATTTTTCCTCGGTGCGAAACGCGACGCCGGCGGTCTGTTCGCCGTCACGAAGTGTCGTGTCATTGATGATCGGATTGAGCATGTCAGGTCTCTTGAGTTGTCGGCGATGGATCGCAAGCGTTGTGCCAAGCGAGCATCTACAGTCGGAGCACAATTTGCGGAATGTTGACCGGCACAATGTCGGGTTATGGCGGTGCATCGTCCGATTGTTCGTGTTGCGAATGTTACGTTCCGGACACTGCGGTTCCGCGCTGGAGGTGGCTCGATCGGTTCCATCCGCTAGTGGACAGAATGTCGGACTGATGTCGGTGGCGTCCCGCAGCGTTTTCGGAATTTCCGGTAGCTCGGCATCCCGATACGCGTCGCCGACAAGCGGGTCTGGCAATGCCAGCTTCTCGTCGATGCCCGCAAGACCTGCCGCGATCAGGGCCGCAAAAGCGAGATACGGATTGAGATCCGCACCGCCAATGCGGCACTCCACGCGGACGGCGTCCGAGCCTTCGCCGTAAAGGCGGAAACCGACCGTCCGATTGTCTTGGCTCCGTGCGACCTTGGTCGGCGGAAACGTACCGATCTGGAATCGCTTGTAGGAGTTGATGTGGGGCGCCAGAAAGAGGGTGATGTCCTTCGAATATTTCTGCAGGCCTCCAAGGTAATGGTGCATCAGATTGAGACGTTTATATGCGGATGCGGTACGAACGCTTTGCCGCGCGGCAACGTTTCACAGGGGAATCTTCCTGTCCGTGCAAAATCTGGCGGTGGGCGAGTGCCGAGCTGCTTGCGGTAGGGCTCAGCAGCTCCCAGTTTTCACGGAGTCGACGGATGCACAAATCGTTAGTCGGTAAGGGATTTCGATCAACCCGGTCAACCAGGTGTCGCTCCGGTTGCTGGCGCTCAACTGACCCATGGCCGCGCCGATCGCTGGATTTTGCATTTTCAATGCAAGCTTCGTGACCTCGTCTGAGCCGATTATCGTGTCCGAGTCGACGTTAAGCACCAAATCTCCTACGAGCGGCGTATCGAGATTCGCAGAACCATCATCAACCACATAGACGCGCAGTTTTCCGGCGTAGTCCTGGTTTGCAATGGACTCCAGGCATGCCGAGAGCGTGCGCGGGTCCTCGTTGAAGCAGGGAACGATGACATCCACGCGCGGCAGAGTGTCGGAGTCGACCAGGCCGTCCGACAGCGATGACACGTTTGTCGACTGAGCATAAAGCGCCTGCGTGCTTTTATAGACAGTCGAGAGCAGCGCATAAAACGGGACAGCGACAGTGCTAGTTGCGGCAAGCATGTTCATAGGGTGTCTGGTTTGTCCGGTTAGGTTGAGGAAGCGATCGGATTGCAAAGCCCCGGTCATGCAATGCTGGAATCATGAGGGAAAGCGCCGTGAGGGTCTGCTCGCGCCGACCAGCGTGAGTGCATCGTCCCAGCTCATCGGGAGGGCATCCGTCGTGCAAGAGCACAATTGCACCCGGCCGGACAGAGGCCAGCACCGCACTGACAATCGCGTCCACGCCGGGACGAGACCAGTCTCGCGGGTCTACCGACCAGTGGAGGGGCGCCAGACCAGCGCTCGCTGACGTAGTGAGCACTGCTTCACTCCACATGCCATACGGGGCACGCATATACCGCAGCGAAGCATGGGGGCTCGCCATCCTGATGACCCGGCTTGCCGTTAGTATTTCCTGTTGCACTTCGGTGGGTTCGCATCTGGACAGGTCCGGATGAGTCATCGTGTGGTTTGCGACCTCGTGCCCTTCTGCGATCATCCGTCGGATCAGCTTCGGCTGGTCCGCTGCGTACGCACCGATGACGCAGAAAGTCGCTGGCACCCGGTGTTCCGCCAGCACATCGAGGACGTCCGGTGTGCAAAGTGGATTAGGGCCGTCGTCAAACGTCAAATAAACGCTGCGACGTCCGGTGGTGTCAGCGCACTCGCTGCGCGCTTCGGATAAGCAGTGCCTCACAGCTCTGGCCCGTTCCGATCAATTATCGTTCCGGTCGGCCAATCGCTCATTGACCGTCCAATCGGTAAGACGACAATGAGCACGTCCTCGATGCGCGTGGGCGGCCTGTCGAGATGCACTTCTCGAAGGGTCGACCTCACGCGAACTCCAGACACAATAGTCGCCAGACCGGGTCGGCCGAGCAGCCTTGCAATATGTTGCCGCAACGCGAGGCGAACCGTGCCGAAGCCGAATGGAACGTCAAGTTCCTGCAACACGGGATACATCACGCGCATTAATTGAGGGATTCCGAGTCCCTCAAGATCCGGACGTACCGCGTACAGTCCTAGTTCGGCCACTAGTAGATCGACTGCGCCAACCTTGATGAAACGACGCAGTGCGCCGACATGAGCCGCTACGCCGCGCGCGTCGTAGCCGATTGCACGGACCTCTGGCCTCGCACCAGCCCAACTGTGATTGCCTTCGAATGGTTTTGCATTAAACGCCCCGGTCGGTCCGTAGGTCTTTCGGAAGAACTCGGACAGTTCGATGTGGTCGGCGAGTCGCAACTCATTTTCCCAAACCAGCCTCCACCGCACCTGAGAGCGCATGGAGAGAGGTCCTCTATCTGTGGACACGGCCAAATTCACGACTGCCTCCTATGCGCCGTCCGGCCTTTGAGGATGGACCTGACACACGCGAAGGACTTGCTGAGAAAGCGGTGCGATTTCAAGAAATCATCTGCACTCTGGAACAGTTCTGGGATGAAGCCCGAAGAAAAGAGTATTTCCGTCAACACTTCACGGACCGATTGAACCTCTTCCACGATGGAGATTACATCGAGTGCGCGTGCCTTTCGCACCGGATCTACCAAAGACTTCCCCCGCATCTTCCGCACGATCTGACCGCGATTGACACGAGGTCCATTTAACCGGGTCGCTGAAGCATTTGGCACCTGCAATCGGCTGCTCCCGATTTGTCGCGAAGCCCAGCCGAAGTCGAGGGTTGCCTCAACTGTACGAAGGTAAGCGGCCGATATAGAAAGGGTTTGGAGAACTATGCGAAGTTTTGCCGGTAGTAAGCGCCTACGCGACCTGCCAGACGCTTGTCGCGTCGTGTCGGCGCGATCCAGCTTGCCCACGCCGCCAAAGACCGTGCCCGCATTGGACATGTGCCTCGGTTGATGCTCGGCGTACCCCTGAGGATTTTTCTCGGCGTCAGGGCAAAGATCGACAACCATCTTGATATGCCCAAAGTCTATTTCTCCGGCCCGACGTTTTGCTACAGTATTCATGAGAGCGTCCACGAGAAATTGACTTGAGATTCGGTGCCGTATCCGTCGAGAAAGTTCAGCGAGTTCGGGATCTGCGATTTCCTTCGTCCAGGTGATGAAGCGTCGCCAGTGGTGCTTCATGTGCCCACCGTTATGGCCGCCCATCGGGCCGGACACGCCGCTGTTGCGCCATGCGTGAGCCAGTCACAGATCGACTGCCCGCTTACGCCGAGTTGCTCGGCGGTGAGCTTGCGCTTGATCCTGTGTCCGAGCGGCGACAGGGCCGCCGCTCGCGTGCGCGAGTCCCGATGCATGTGATTGATCGACAACTGCTGCAACGTCATTTCCTCGGCTTCGCTCAGTTCTACGACACACTTCATCCGCTACCCCGGCACGACGAAGGCGCCAGCAGGTTTGCGAAATTGAAACGGATTTACCAGGAACACTATCCTCCATGCCGTACATTTCGTAAAATCGATTGTTTTGATGGAACGCATCCACACTATGGATAAGTTGGGATCATGCGTTTCAAGGGCCTCGATCTAAATCTGCTCGTCGTGCTCGATGCTCTGATGACCGAGCGTAATCTCACCGCGGCGGCACGTAGCAAGGCCCAACTCAACGTCGTTCGCTACACCGATGACTTTATTGTGACCGGTATGTCGAAAGAAGTGCTCGAATTCGAGGTGCTTCCGGCGCTCAGGCAGTTTATTGCCGCTCAAGGTCTGGAGCGCTCGGAAGAGAAGACCCGGATCACGAACATTGCAGACGGTTTCGATTTCCTTGGCCAGAACGTGCGCAAGTACGACGGCTACTGGCCCAGCGCCTGTGAAGATACTTGGGGTTGCCAAAACAATAGAGGTAGTGAGGATGGCTGGCACCTGGAGCCCGGAGGGGCTTTTTTTTGCACTTGAAACGTTACGCTAACGCAGCCATGACTTACCAAACCAGATTAATCGGACCGATAGGCTCGGATCTGACGATCTGAAAACAGTTTCCCTACGTCCTCGGCCAGTTCAAGACGGACATTTTGTCGCCCGGCACGGAAGCGCTTCTTGTGCCAAATATCCCGCTGCGCCGGGCGGGCACGCCCGAAGCGGTCGCAAAGATAGATCATCTTCGTCCTATGCTCGGATGCGGCGAGTTATCTCACGGGCACCGAGGCAGCAATCAATGATGGACGACACCTGTAATCGGCTGCACCTGGAGTAGACAAATCGCAGTTGATTTGAGCGACATCAATGGAACTCGCGTTCCTAACGGAATCCACGCAGCGAAATCGCAAAAGCAGAAAATAAGTACATCAAGGCACTACAGTTTCACCGTCCTTCCATGAAAGGGCATTATCTTTTGAAGTCAGCCCGTGAAATTGGGCGCTAGATCGAGGATGATATGCAACACAATGCCCGCAAATCCGAACAAGGTGACGGGGAGCACGGTCCCCACAACGGGGACGTCGTCATGCTGCATATCGCTTCCGTACGCGAAAGGCCTGGCTCAAAGTCCGAGACGGACCACGCGGTCCCTATTGTGCAGTGGCACGAGAGCGTGCTTACCGGCATTTTCGAAATATCGAAGGTACTCACCGCCCCCTACCGGCTCGAAGTCACGTTGGCCAACGTCATCGATCTCCTGCAATCGTTTGTTCAGATGCGGCTCGGTATCGTCTCTCTCTTCGACGATGATGGCGTACCGGACATTACCGTTGGCGCGGACTGGAGCGAAGGCAGCGATGAGCACTACCGGATGCGCCTGCCGCAGAAGGCAATTGACCAGATCATGGCGACGGACAGGCCGCTCGTCGCCGAGAACATAGCGGTGCATTCGGGCTTCAGTGCTGCCGACATGGGCGTGCTCGGTGCCTCCGACGACATGCGAGTATCGTTCATTGGCGTCCCTATTCGCATCGACGCGAAAGTCATAGGCACGCTGACCATCGACCGCATCCTGGACTATGGGTCGAACTTCCGGCTCGATTACGACGTGCGGCTGCTTACCATGGTCGCCAACCTGGTGGGGCAGACGGTGAAGCTGCATCGCTTTTTCAAGAGCGACCGCGAGCGATTGATGGCGGGGAAGGACGGGCTGCAAAAGCCATTGTCCGAGCTCAAGCACCCTGCAGGTGAGCGTGAGAAGTTTCAGATCGAGGGGATCATTGGCGACAGCCCGGCGCTGCGCGGGCTGCTCGCGAAGATCGCGGTGGTAGCCGAATCGAACAGCACAGTTCTGTTGCGCGGCGAATCCGGTACCGGGAAGGAGCTGGTCGCCAAGGCCGTTCACGAGCTGTCGCCGCGCGCCAAGCGGCCCTTCATCAAGCTCAATTGCGCGGCGCTCCATGAGACGGTGCTGGAATCCGAATTGTTCGGTCATGAGAAGGGTGCCTTTACCAGCGCCTTCAATTCGCGCAAGGGGCGCTTCGAGCTCGCCGACAAGGGGACGCTGTTTCTGGACGAGATCGGCGAGATCTCGGCCTCGTTCCAGGCAAAGCTGCTGCGCGTCCTGCAGGAGCAAGAATTCGAGCGCGTCGGCAGCAACCAGACCATTAAGGTCGATGTTCGCGTGATTGCCGCCACGAATAAAAACCTGGAAGAGGCGGTGGCAAGCAACGAGTTCCGTGCCGACCTTTATTATCGCCTCTGCGTGGTTCCCTTGCTGTTGCCGCCGTTGCGTGAAAGGCGCAGTGATATTCCGCTCCTCGCCGTTGAGTTTCTCAAGAATTTCAACAGCGAGAACGGCCGTACGCTGACCTTCGATGCGAGCGCGATTGAAGTATTGATGAACTGCGGTTTTCCCGGCAATGTCCGCGAGCTCGAGAATTGCGTGCAGCGGAGCGCGACCCTGGCGCCGGGACCAGCGATCGTGAGAAACGACTTTGCCTGCTGCCACGGCCAGTGCCTGTCCGCGATGCTGTGGAAGAGCCGATCGGACGAAATTGCGCTGCAGCCCGGGCGAATCGTACCAGTGCCCGTGAAGCCGGCTACGCCGCGGGCTGACGCTGTCACGTCGGGCGCAGTTGCGGTCCAGCCTGTCGGCAGCGAGCGGGCTCCGTTAGCGGCTGGCGGCGCAGTCCTCGGAAGTGATGCGAAGATGACCAACCGCGAGCGTCTCATCGCCGCCATGGAAAGATCCGGCTGGGTGCAGGCAAAAGCGGCGCGGCTGCTTGGACTGACGCCGCGCCAGATTGGCTACGCGCTGAGGAAATACGGTGTCGAGATCAAGCGTCTCTGAAAGTACTGTCGGACTTGCGGCGTGTCGGGGCCGCGACATCGCGACTGAGGCGAATGGCTCGGAGAAGTCAAATCTGGATTTGGCGCGGACCTTGGCACGATCACGATCGGAAGCGGCCCCCGTGTCGGTGCTAATTCGGTAAGCGTCGAGAACAGCACGTTCGACCTTAGGGGGCGGCGCACGGTCGACTGCTGCCACGCCGCCGGCTGCCAGAATGTCGCCGGCCAACGATGCGATGGCGGCCTGTTTGGACATCGTGTGTCTCCTCGACGGACCGTTGCAGCAACACTTCCACTACGCCGAAGCCGAGCTGATCCGCCGGATCGAGCTGCCGTAGTTGTGCAATCAACTGTGTGGCGGTTTCGCGTTCGCCGCGCCGCAGGCCGATGAAGGCGAGCGCCTTTAGCGTGAACAGCCAGAAGCGGGCGGGACCGGGCGCGTGGAAGTTCGCGTCGCCGGCTTGTACCATCTGCCAGTTCTCATTCAACCCGGCGGCATGCGCAGCTGCTATTGGTCCCAGATGGGCCGCGCGGCGGCGGCCGGTTCTCGGTGCAAGCAAACACATGTCGTTCTGGTCTGGCAATGACGATGTTCCTCAACCGAACTTGAACAGGATGCCGTGACCACCGCGCGGGTAGTCCCACTCGATATTCTGGTGGTCGGTACAGAGGATGCGGCAACTGCCGCATTCGAGGCAGCCGTCGGTGATCAGCGTCACCGCGCCGTTGCCTTCGGCCTTGTAGCACGAGGCCGGGCAGACGAAGGTGCAACTCTTCGCGCTGCATTCGCTCTGGCAGACGTCGGCATCCTTGATGTGGACGTGCGGCCGTCCTGCATCGACGCGATAACGGTTCTGGAACAGCTTTTCCTCTACGTTGACGGGTAGGGTGTTCATCGGAAGGCCCTCAGGAGTTTGTAGGCGTCACCCACGATGCCGGAAAGCGAACGGGCTGTGCGGAAGTTCGAAAAAATCTCGCGCTCCTTGCTTTTCTTGTCCTTACCGTCGACCGTGATCATCGTGCGCGCGGCGCGCGCCATGAGGTCGGGGTAGGTCGTGAAGAACTGCGGATTCTGGTGCAGCACGGCCGGCATGTCGCGGTACTTGTGCAGGTCTTTCATCACGAAGCTCTGATCGAGCGCGGCCTTGTAGGCCTTGAGCGTGCCGGCGCGGTAGCCGTGGCCCGCGGCTTTCGCGTGGATCACCGTTTCGGCGGCGAGGCGTCCCGTGGTCATCGCAAGATTCGATCCTTCTCGGTGCGCGGCGTTCACGAAACCGCCTGAATCGCCAACGATCATCCAGCCGTTGCCGTAGACCTGCGGGATTGCGTGAAAACCGCCTTCGGGAATCAGATGCGCGCAATACTCCTTCATCTCGCCGCCCGCAATCAGCGGTGCGATCGACGGGTGCTGCTTCATCTTTTCGAGGAGCACGTAGGGGCTCGTGCGGTTGGGGTTTTTCTTGAAGTCGCTCAGCATGCAGCCCACGCCTATGGTGAGCGATTCCTTGTTGGTATAGAGGAAGCCAGTGCCCATCATGCCGTCGGTGATCCTGCCGACCATCTCGATCACGACGCCGTCGTCCTCGCCGACGTTGAAGCGCTGGCGGATCGTCTCCTCTGGCATGAAGAGAATCTCCTTGACGGCGAGCGCAACGTTGCCGGCCCCGATCTCTCCATGAAAGCCCGCCTTGCGCGCGAGCGTCGAATTCACGCCGTCGGCGAGCACCACCACGTCGGCATAGACATCGCCGTGCTCGCGGTCGCACTGCACGCCGACCACCACGTCGCCGTCCATGATCAGTTCCTTCACCGTGGTCTCGCAGAGCAGCAGTGCGCCGGCTTCGCGCACTTTCGATGAAAACCACTTGTCGAACTGCGCGCGGATGATCGTGTAGCGGTTATAGGGCGGCTTGTTGTAATCCTCGCTGCGCACATGTGTACCGACAAACGACGTATCGTCGAGCATCCACATCCGCTGCTCGATGATGTGGCGCTCCAGCGGCGCATCGTCGCGGAAGTCCGGGATGATCTCTTCGAGCGCCTTCGCGTACAGGATCGCACCCTGAACGTTTTTGCTGCCCGGATATTCGCCGCGCTCGATCTGCAGCACTTCCAGACCTGCCTTGGCCATCGTGTAAGCGGCAGCGTTGCCGGACGGACCGGCGCCGACCACAATCACATCGAACTGTGAAGGTTTTCTCATCGTGATTCTCCTCAGGCAGCCTGCTTGCGGCGCCGGCTCAAATGCTCCACAAAAGCCTGCTTCAGCGCGGGCAACACTTGCAACGCATTGCCGACAATCCCGTAGTGTGCGAAATCGAAGATGGGTGCGTTCGGGTCGGTGTTGATCGCCACGATCACATCTGCGCTTTCCATGCCCACGCGGTGCTGGATCGCGCCGGATATGCCGGCGGCGATGTAGAGCTTGGGCCGCACCGTCTTGCCGGTCTGTCCCACCTGGCGCTCCCCCTCGACCCAGCCGGCCTGCACGCATGGCCGGGTCGCACCCACTTCGCCGCCGAGCACGTTCGCCAGATCGAACGCCAGCTGGAAGTTTTCCGGACTCTTCAACCCCTTGCCGCCGCTCACAATCACATCGGCATAGGGCAGGTTGATCCGGTTGCTGCTCGCATCCGGGATAAAGTCGAGCAGCCTCGTGACGATGTCCGTCTCGATCATCCCCAGCGTTCCATGGACGATGTTGCCGGTGCGTTCGGCGTCGCGCAGCGGCATCGGCATCACGCGCGGGCGCACCGTCGCCATCTGCGGACGGTACGCGAGCGTCATGATCGTGCACAACAGCGAGCCGCCGAAGGTGGGGCGCGTCGCCGCCAGCGCCCGCGACGCGGGATCGATGTTGAGTTCGGTGCAATCGGCGGTCAGCCCGGTCAACAGGGTCGTCGCCACGGAGCCGGCGAGGTCGCGGCCCGTCGACGTCGCGCCCAGCAGCAGGATCTCGGGCTGATGCCGGTTGACGAGGTCGGTCAGCCCTTTCGTGAACGGCTCGTTGCGATAGCCTTGCAAGACCGGGTCGTGGACGATGTACGCATCGTCCGCGCCGTAAGTGAAGGCTTCTGCGGCGAACTGTTCGAGCGGTTCATTTGCGCCACCGAGCACCGCGATGCCCACTCGGCTGCCGAGCGTGTCGGCCAATTTGCGCGCCTCACCGAGCAGTTCCCACGAGACGCTGTGCACGTGTCCACGGTCGTGCTCGATAAAGACCCAGACGCCTTTGTAGGCCTTCAGGTGTTTCGGCAGTTCGAGATTGCGTCCTGCGCGGCCGGCGGGTTTCTTCGCGGGGGCGGCGGGTGCGTTCATGAACCCTCCTTCATCAGCAGGTCAGCTTCCAGGGTAGGATGGCGCGTGAAGATCTTTTGCAGCAGGTTCACCGACACGTCGCAAAGACTCGATGCGTCGAGGTCGAGCATCTCCGCTTTCTCGCTGCGCGGCGTCGGTCCAAAGACTTTGCTGACCACTGTCGGTGAGCCCTTCAGGCCGATCTTGCTGAGATCTTCGATGCCGGCCTGTTCGCAGTTCCATTTGTGCACCGGATAGCCGGCCGCATGAATCATCGCGGGCAGCGTCGCAAAGCGCAGTTCGTTGGTGTTCTCCAGCATTGTGATCAGGCACGGCAGCGCAGTCCTGAGCACGTGCACGCCGCCCTCGGCGCGGCGCTCGACGGTGATCGTGCGCGCATCGAGAGCGGTCTCGACGATGCGCGACACGTAGGTCAGCAGTTGCAGTCCGAGGCGTTTGGCGATACCGGGGCCGACTTGCGCGGTGTCGCCGTCGATCGTCTGCTTGCCAGTGAACACGATGTCCACCGCCTGCTCCTTCGCGATCTGCTGGATACCCGCTGCCAGCGCGTACGACGTAGCGAGCGTATCCGCGCCAGCGAATGCACGGTCGGTGAGCAGCACGGCGTCGTCCGCGCCGAAGCTGATGCACTTGCGCAGCGCTTCCTCGGCCTGCGGCGGGCCCATGCAAAGCAACGTGACCTTGCCGCCGAAGCGGTCCTTCAGTCGCAGCGCCTCTTCGAGTGAAAACAGGTCATACGGGTTGACGATCGCCGGAACACCCTGGCGCATGATCGTGTTGGTGACCGGATGAACGCGGATCTGCGTCGAGTCCGGGACCTGCTTGATGCAGACGACAATGTGCATGGTCTTAACGATGTGCATGGTCTTGCTCCACCTGTCAGGCAAGGGTGCGCGCGGGCAGCGACGCGCGCAGACTGTCGAGTGAAACGTGCTGCTGCCCATTGGTGTCCCGGAACACCTTGAACACTTTTTCCTGCGCCGGCGTGGAGGTGACGAAGTCGCCGTAAGCCTTCAGCAGCAGCGCGTGATATGACGCGAACAGGGCGGGTTCGTCGCCTTCCGGCAGCGCGTCCTGTTGCTGGATGTACTGAAAGAAGCGCTTGAGGATGTGCAGTCGACTCACGTTGACGACCTTCTGGTCGAACGGAATGCCGAAGAACTGCAGGAAGTCCTCGGCTGAGGACAGCGCCTTGAGTTGCTGGACAAAGCTTTCCATCGCGTTTTCTCCTTGCAAGCGGATGAGGATAGGTGTGGACAGAACGTCGGCTCGGCGAAGTACTTGTCGCAGGCGCCGCTGGTGGCGCACGGCGTCGTCGTGCCCGACTGTTCGGGTTTCGCGACGCACTTCGTGAAGCCGACCACAGCGCCGCTCATGACAATTCTCCGACGGTGTAGCGCACCTCGATCAGGAAGCGATACAGGTCGGCGGCGCTGGGCGTTTGCTTGTGCTGGGCGGCATGGTGGCGGATCCGGGTCAGCAGCAGCACGAGCAGTTTTTCACTGACGGCCAGGCCGAGCGCGTCATAAGCCCGGCGCACGCTTTGCGAACCCGAATGCTTGCCGAGCACGACCGAGCGTTCGCGACCGAGTTCGACGGGATCGAAGCTCTCGTAGGTCGATGCATTCTTCGCGAGCCCGTCTGTGTGGATGCCGGACTCGTGCGTGAATACGCTGGCCCCGACAATACTTTTGTTAAGCGCGACCGGGCGTCCTGAAGCCCGTTCGACAAGCCGCGAGATGCTCAATAGCGCGGTCGTGTCGACGCCGGTGTTGCGACCCATGATATGGCGCACGCCCATCACGATCTCCTCCAGCGCGGCATTTCCGGCGCGTTCGCCGAGACCATTGACAGTGGTGTTGGCGTGGGTTGCGCCGGCGCGCAGTGCGGCAAGGGTGTTCGCGGTCGCGAGCCCGAGGTCGTTGTGCGCGTGGACTTCGATTTCCAGATCGACCGCGTCGTGCAATCGCGCAATCGCTTCATAGGTCGAAAATGGATCGAGGACGCCGAGCGTGTCCGCAAAGCGGATGCGTTGCGCACCGCACTGTTGCGCGTGCCGCGCCACGTCGGCAAGGAACGAGGGGTCCGCGCGCGAGGCATCCTCCGCGCCCAGCGAAACCTTGCGGCCGCTTTTGACGGCGGCGCTGATCACGCGATTCACCTGCGCGAGCACCCACGAGCGCGGCTGGCGCAATTTGTGTTGAAGTTGGATATCGGACACGGGAATCGACAGGTGAATGATGTCGGGATTGCAGCACAAGGCCGACGCCAGGTCCGCGTCGGTGAGACGGCCCCAGACCATCAGATCGGCGTCGAGATTCTGTGCGACGATGGCCTGGATGCAATCGATTTCCTCGGCACCCATCGCGGGGATACCGATTTCCAGTTCGGGTACGCCGGCGCTTGAGAGCGCCTCGGCAATCGCGCATTTTTCGGCAACCGTGAATGCGACGCCAGCGGTCTGTTCGCCGTCGCGCAGTGTGGTGTCGTTGATGATCGGATTCGACACGGGAAGTTGTCCTTTAGGCATTTGATCATACGGTTTGCAAGTACTGCGCCATGCACGGTTAGTGCGAATAGACGCTTGCCGCGGGGCTTTCCGGTGTTCGCTGGCGCTGTGATGAAGCGGTTCCAACGAAGACCTGTCGCGAATGTCCTGTTTCGAACAGCCAGGTGTAGCGATGAACACGGCGCTGCAGAAAGCGATGCGCGATGCGATGGGCGTGGTCAGCCAGGATGTGCGGATGCGGTCGGCGCGATGCAAACGCTGTAGGGATTGGCTATCCATCGGCTATCCAAGGCCCCACGCATTGTCGAACTGGTTGTTCTCCTCGTCGTCGGGAGGCGCCAGTCAGTGAGATTTCATGATTGCCTCACACGGAAAACGAACTGCCGCAGCCACAGGTGCTCTGCGCATTGGGGTTGTGAATGACGAAGCGCGAACCTTCCAGACCGTCTTCGTAGTCGACGCGCGCGCCGGGCAGGTATTGCTGGCTCATCGAATCGACCAGCAGCGTGACGCCGTCCGTGACGATCTGCACGTCGTCGTCCGCCACCTGGTCGTCGAACGCGAAGCCGTACTGGAAGCCCGAACAGCCGCCGCCGGACACGTACAGCCGCAGCTTCAGGTTGGGATTGCCTTCTTCCTCGATCAGCGAGGCCACTTTCGCAGCGGCCTGAGGCGTGAATTCGAGTAGGTCGGGCATGACGCCGGGTGTGGCGGAAGCCGATTGGGTGAGCGTTTCCATGGAGGTTCCTCTCAGGCTTGAATGGACTCACTTCGGGTTAGACGAGCAGGTCGGTTGCTCGGCGAGTTACAGGTCGTCGGCTGCTGCGCCTCGAATCGTCTGGCGCGAGCGAAAGTCAGACACGGCCGCCTTGATCGCGTCCTCGGCGCGAGAATCGAGCAGTGGATCTCGACCGGCGGCAATGGCAGTTCCTCGACGATCTGATGCGTGCACAACGTCCCCGAACGCATGCCGCGCTCGTGGACGCCGCCGTGCATTTGGCACGCGATCCGCATGCGCGTCCGGAGCCCCACGAGGTCCAGACAATCTCGTGCGGGTCCCCGTTGACGAGCGAGCTGACCTGCTCGCGGGCCAGTTCCACCGCTTCTTCGCCGACCCAGCCATAGGCATGCGAACGGCTGGCGGGATTGCCGTACATCTCGGTCAGGTAAGGCAGCATGCGTCTGATCACGCGCGGATCGACCGGCGTGGTGGCGGCATGATCCAGATGCACCGGGTTGGCGCCGCGCGGATGGAGGCCGGTACTCACGCGTTGGAAATCCGACATCGCAGGCTCCTGAAAGCGGGGTAATGCGACCTTCAGGGCAACTTCCATGCCAATGGATTTTCACGCTCTAGTGGCCTCTTTCAACTGGGCCGCTGTTGTTTCGCTGTTGTTTTTGTGTCGATGCGCCCGACGAGTGAGGATTGCCGCCGTTCTTTTTGTCGGATTTGTCGTTACGCGCGCGGGATTGACACGCGCGATGGCTGAATCGTCAGGCGTAGAAATGCGCTTACTTCAAACGCTGTGTCTTTGGGTCGATCGTGCGCCTTGCGCTGGTACATCGAAAGCGCGCAGCGCACGACGGGGAAGTCAACGGTGAACATTCAGGCAAGCGTTGGACGGCAAGCGTTGGACGGCGTCTACGAGGTGAGCAAGACGCTGGTTTCGTCGCTCGATGTGGCGAAAGCCTTCCGCGAGTCCCTGAACTATCTTGTGCAGACGATGGAGTGGCGGCGCGCCTTTGTGGTGCTGGCCGAACCGGAGGGGCAACTGCGCGGCCTGAGCGCTACGGGTCTTTCGCGTGACGAGCAGCAGCGGACGATTACACGTTCGCGACATCGCAAGCCGGGGAAGCCGGAGGGTGAACGCGAACGATTGATCTGGTTTGTGCGGGTCCATCTCGCTGGTTCGGAACATGCTGTCCGGGTCGTGTGAGATTTGTCGCAACACCGACACGACGCAACGAGATTGTAGGGATACGTCGCGCGCCGGGATCAAACAGAACTGCGAAATATATCCTAACCCGTTGATTCCTGGCGTTCTTGTCGAGTGGCATGGATCTGGCTCTATGGCTTGCGCGCGGCCGCCGTTGGTTGCGAGGAGATATCCATGCAAGCGAGTTCAAATGCGAGCGACTTGCCCGCAGCGGCCTATATCAGCATTGGGCAGATTAAACCGCTCGGCGTGAAGATCGAAGACCCGTCCACCGGTGGCGGCTGCGGCACGCACGGTGGCGAGGGTAAGGCCAGCTGCGGCGCGTCGGGTAGTCTCGACGACATGCCGCCGGACATCCGGGAGAAGGTCAAGAATCACCCATGCTACTCGGAAGAAGCCCATCATCACTATGCGCGCATGCATGTGGCGGTGGCGCCGGCTTGCAACGTCCAGTGCAACTACTGCAACCGCAAATACGACTGCGCGAACGAGTCGCGTCCCGGCGTGGTCTCTCAGAAGCTAACGCCGCAACAGGCAGTGAAGAAGGTCGTGGCGGTCGCAAGCGAGATTCCACAGATGACGGTGCTTGGCATCGCCGGTCCCGGTGATTCGCTGGCGAGCCCGAAGAAGACCTTCGAGACGTTCCGGATGCTGCAGGAACAGGCGCCGGACATCAAGCTGTGCCTGTCGACCAATGGCCTGGCGTTGCCCGACCTCGTGGACGAAATCTGCAAGTACAACATCGACCACGTGACAATCACCATCAACATGGTCGACCCGGCGGTGGGCGAGAAAATCTATCCGTGGATTTTCTGGAAGCACAAGCGCGTGACCGGTTACGAAGCAGCCCGCATCCTTCATGACCGGCAGATGAAGGGTCTCGAGATGCTCACCGCACGCGGCGTGCTGACCAAGATCAACTCGGTGCTGATTCCCGGCATCAACGAGGAGCACCTGATCGAGGTCAACCGCGACGTCAAGAAACGCGGCGCGTTCCTGCATAACATCATGCCGCTGATTTCGGAGCCCGAGCACGGCACTCACTTTGGCCTGAGCGGCCAGCGCGGACCGACTGCGCAGGAACTCAAGGCCGTGCAGGACGCCTGCATGGGCGGCGCCAACCTGATGCGTCATTGCCGCCAGTGCCGCGCGGATGCGGTTGGCCTGCTGGGCGAGGACCGCAGCGAGGATTTCACGCTCGACAAGATCGAGCAGATGGAAGTGGTCTACGACCTCGACCGCCGCCGTGAATACCAGCAGCGCGTCGAAGCCGAGCGTCAGGCGCAGCACGACGCGAAGCAAGAAGCGCTGGCTGTCTCTCGCGAGATCGACGTCGCCGACGACATGAAGGTGCTGGTCGCGGTCGCAACGAAGGGCGGCGGCCGGGTCAACGAGCACTTCGGCCACGTCACGGAGTTTCAGATCTTCGAGGTCTCGGCGGCCGAAGCGCTGTTCGTCGGCCATCGCCGGGTGGACCTGTATTGCCGGGGCGGTTACGGCGACGACGAGCAACTACCGTCGGTCGTGCGCGCGCTTCGCGACTGCCACGCGGTGCTGGTCGCGAAGATCGGCGCCTGCCCGAAAGACGAACTGGCGCAAGCGGGCATCGAGCCGGTCGATCAGTACGTCGGCGAATTTATCGAAACAGCGGTGCTTGCCTGGTTCAACGACTACCGCAGTCGCATCGCCAGCGGCGCCATCGAGCACCGGGACCGCGGCGATGCTTCGATCCGCCAGGGTGCTTACACCTCGTCAGCCTCAGCGGCGTGACAACCCACACCCTTCCAGACAGGACAACAGGAGAGCCTCCATGCCTCTGAAGATTATCGCGTCCACCTGTACGGGATGCTCGGCCTGCGAACCGGAATGCCCCAATGTCGCGATCAGCGACAAAGGCGGCGTGTTCGCGATCGACCCCAAGAAATGCACCGAATGCGAAGGCCACTTCCACGACCCGCAGTGCGTCGCCGTGTGTCCCGTGGACGGCTGCATCGTTCAGGTTTGAGTCTGGCTCGTGGCCGGGCCGGCCATTCATCTATCAGGAGACTACGCATCATGCTGTCCAACGTAACTGTTACGAGCGCCGCCGAGAAGTTCATGCGTCGTATCGTGCGCTTTTCGGGCCTGCCGGCTGGGGCCGGCTTTCGTCTGGTGGTGAGCGCCGGCGGCTGTTCCGGCTATACCGCGAAATTCACCGCCGAGCCGGCGCTGCAACCAGGCGAACAGGAACTCGACATCAACGGCCTGCGCGTATTCCTGCCGGCTGAGAGCCGGCTGATGCTCGAAGGCATAACGATCGATTTCGCCGACACGCCAACCCAGTCCGGCCTGATCTTCTTCAATCCGAACCAGGCCGCTTGTGGTTGCAGCAGCAGTGCGGAGTCGGCGCCGCCGGGCGTGGCGACCATCGATGTCAGCGCGATTGGCCGTGGGCGGCCGCCGCTGCCGCGTCAGATCTCCTGAAGAGGAGCGATGGCAATGGAGTCCGGCGACCGTGCCCTCGACGACGTAATGACCGCGTTTGCGCAGAGCGCGATTGGCGGCGGCTTGCCGTCGGGCGTCAATGCATTGATCGCCGAGGCGGGTCGATTGCGCGAGCGCCCCGACGAGGCGCTCGCGCTGTTGCAACGCGCCCGCGCCGCCGCGCCGCGCCATCCGGTGCCGTTGATCGCGCTGTACCGCTTTTACTTCTACGGCCATCAATTGGCGCAGGCGCGTGCGATCGGCGAAGACGCGCTGGCGGTCGCCCGCACCGCGCTGGGCTCAGATTTCGGCGACGAACCACTTGCGGCCGCGATCGTGACCACGCGTTATGACGCGGCCGCGCGTTTTTATCTGTTCACGCTGAAGGGCCTCGCGTACCTCAACATGCGTCTCGGCGACTTTGAAGAAGCGCGCATGCTGCTGCGCGAATTGCGCCGGCTCGATCCCGAAGACCGGGTGGGGGGCGCGCTGCTTTCGCAAGTCTTGGATCGTCATGAGACCGGCGTCGGGTCCGACGATGTAATGAATGCGCTGAGTGCGTATCCGACGCGCGGCTGGACAGGGACGCAACCATGAGCGTACAGAACGTGCGCGAAGAGGTGCGCGCGCTCGCGCGGCAGCGCCGGCAGTCGGGCGAGGTCGCTAACCTGATGACCACCGGACAGACGCAACGATCAGCAGGAGTGAAGCATGGCTGACATCAACCGCGACGACGACCTGATCGAGGTCGCGTTTCCCCCGCGCTTCAACTACGGCGAGCGCGTGATCGCACGCGCGGTGATCCGCAACGACGGCACCTACAACGGCAAGGACATCGGCGAAGTGCTGGTGAACAAGGGCGAGATCGGCTACGTCACCAGCATCGACACCTTCCTTCAGCAGTTCTATATCTACGCGGTGTATTTCGTCGAGAGCGGCCACCGTGTCGGCATGCGCGCGAAAGAGCTATGCACGCTCGACAACCTGCCGGACGACGTGCTGCAAGGCTTGGGCGAGCGGGCCGAAGCGCTGCACAAGATCGGCACGCGGGTCCAGCCGGAAACGTCGCAACCGCAGGAGCCGTCAGCATGAGTATCGAACCGGTTCAGCCTGCTTATCAGTGGGGCATGCGCGTGATCGCGCTGGATGACCTGTGCAACGACGGCAGCTTTCCGGAGCGCGGCCAGGACGATTGTCTGGCCGAGGCGGGTACGGTCGGCGAAATCGTCAACGTCGGGCAGGTGGTTGAGAGCGGCGAGCCGGTCTATCTGGTGGAGTTCGGCAACTGTGTCGTCGGATGCACGGAGAATGAAATTGCGCCCGCACCCGCCGGCCTGCTACCCGAAGAAGGAGCCATGTCATGACGGTTCAGGCGAGCGCGCCAGAAGCGGCGCCGCCGCGCGACGGTTTGCGCGCGGGCCGCCCGTTCGACCTGACCCAGCGCCAGATCGAGCAAGCGTTGCGCGAGCGTACCCGCTACCGCTATGTGCTGCCGCGCGTGCTGCGCGACGGGCAGGGGTTCCGTGTCGAGAGCCCGTGCTGCTCCCGCAATGTCGACGCGAATGGCGGGCTGATCGACATAGCCTGGCTCACGCGCGATGAAGACGGTATGTGGCACCTGAGCGCGCGCGATCATGCGTCGCACCGATGGATGCCCCAGCATGAGAGCACCGATCTGGCCGAGCTGCTGGATACGCTGTGCATCGATCGCGAATGCGTGTTCTGGCCGTGAAGCAAACTAACGGAGCCGGGCGACGATCTATCTCGACCACAACGCGACCATGCCGCCAGCCTCCGCCGTGGCAGGCGATGCTGTCCATCCTGACGGATGTGTGGGGCAACGCGTCGTCGCAGCATGCCGTCGGGCAGCAGGCGAAGGGCACGCTCGCTGCGGCCCGCGCGACGATCGCGCGAGCGCTCGATTGCAAGCCCGCAGAGTTGATCTTCGCCGGCGCAGGCACCGCGTCGGCCCGGCACCAGCTACCTGCGCTTCGGCGAGCTTCCCGCCGAGGTCGTGTTGCAGCGGTGCGGCTGTCGCTCGGCGAAATCACTACGGCGCAGGACATTGAGTACGTGCTCGCCCATCTACCGCCGTTGCTTCGTCCACTGCTGGAGGAAGCAGCGCATCCCGCTTGAAGCTGGTTTGAACCTGTCATCAATCTCCGGAGTCCGCAACCATGAAAGTCATGATCCGCAAGGACAGCAAGGGCGCGCTGAGCGCCTACGTGCCAAAGAAGGACCTGGAAGAGCCCATTGTCGCGATGGCGCAGCCCGGGATGTGGGGCGGTCTCGTCACGCTCGCGAACGGCTGGCAGCTCGAATTGCCCGCGATGGCCGACGATACGCCACTGCCCATCACGGTCGAAGCGCGGCGCATTGCTGGCGTGGAGGAGTGAGATGAGCCTGAACGCCGAGCAATTGGACTTCGCGGCGGACCTGCTCCGCACGGCACCGACGCTACGCGACGCTGCCGCGCAATGGCACGAACGTTATCCCGAGGTGCGCACAATGCATGTCAGCGCAACGGTGATGCGCGACGAGACAGCAGCGCTCCGGTTCAGTGTGCGCAGTATCTATTTCGCGATATCGGCCGGGTATTACAGGACCATCACGCAGCGGCCTGAAGAGGCCGATGCGTTGATCCTGACTGAGGACAAGGCGCATGGAAATCGATGAGATCGCGCTGAGCGAACCAACTTGCGCGGCGCGCGAGATCGATCTCGTCAACGCGGTGCTGCAATCCTCGCGTTGGAGCGACGGGCCGATGCTTGATTCGTTCGAGCGCGCGTTTGCGGGCTGGGTTGGCCGGGAGTATGCGGTCGCGGTCGCGAGCGGCACGCTCGCCACCTGGATTGCGTTGCGCGCGACGGGGATCGGCCCGGGAGACGAGGTGGTCTGCGCGTCGCACACCTGGCATCAGGTGGCGCAGGCGATCACGCTGGCGGGAGCCGTGCCGGTGTTCGCCGACATCGACTACTGGAGTGGTTGTCTGAGCGCCGAAAAAGCCGCGCAGAAGATCGGCCCTCGCACGCGCGCGATCCTCGCCGGCAATACCAACGGCCACCCGGCCGCGTGGGCGCTGCTGCGCGAACTGGCCGACGCGCAGCGCTTGCGGCTGATCGAAGACAGTACTGAGGCGTTGGGCTCGCGCTACCGGGGCCGCAACGTCGGCTGTTTCGGCGACGTATCAGTGTTCGACTTCTCCAGCCCGTCCGCGCTGTGCACAGGAACGGGCGGCATGCTCGTCACCGACGATGACGAACTCGTCCATGAACTGCGCTATCTGCGCGAGCGGCGCGTCACGGACCGCGCGTCCGTCTCGGTCGGCTCGCGGGTGCCGCTGCAGGCGGGCATCAGTGATCTGACCGCCGCGCTCGGTCTCGCGCAACTGGCCGAACTCGACACGCGCCTCGCGCAGCGAAAGCAGGTCGAGACCTGGTATCACGAGGAGATGCAAAGCTTCGAAGGGATCAAGCCGGCCTACGTGGCCGAGGACGTCGAAGAAGTGCACTGGATGCTCTATGTTGTGCATTTGGGCAAGCGTTTTACGCAGAGCGCGCGCGCCCAGATGATCGACGACATGAAATCTTGCGGCATTGAGACGGTGGCCTACAGCCATCCGCTGCATCAGCAGTTCCACTACATGAACGCGGGCGATGCGATCGGCCGCAAGAGCGGCATGTTGCCCGACACCGAGCGCATCGGCGATCGCGCGCTGGCGCTGCCGCTGCACACGCTACTCGACACCGACCAGGTCAAGTACATCGTCAAGACGCTGAAAGACACCGCGACCAACGTGGGCGCCGGCGCCGCCATTTATCTGTGAGGCTGCCCGACGAACCGACGCGTATGGAGGCGCGCTTTCCCGAAGAGCAGGGCATCACGTGCATCGCGATGCCGCTGGGCGGGTTCGCCGAAGCGTTGGTGGATGCCTTGCAACCCGCACTGGCCGCGTGAAGCGTGGCCGCTATCCATCGTTCTTTATCCGTAGCCCTTTATCAAGATCGCCGTCATGACCACATTGACCGTACTGCCTTCGGGCAAGACCTACGGCGTTGCCGCCGGCGCGACCCTGCTGCAGGCAACTCGGCCTCGCGCTGGCGCGCGTACTGCATGCGCAGGACGTTTCCGTCGTGGTCATCGAAGCGCGCGAGCGCGAGGAGGGCGGCCGTGCTGACGCAATGTTGCGAAGCCACGCGTCGAGATACGGGCAGATGCCCTTCGCGCGTTCCAGCAGGCTGTCGGCGGTGGCCTGATCCAGCGTGCCGGCCATCAAGACGGTGAGACTGAGTGCCATCCCGTAGGCGCCCTCGAGGTTCATATACATCGACAGCGCGATTCCCCGTTGGGCTCAGCGCAGCAGCTTGCGGCGCTCGGCCGGCGAATAGTTGCTGAGGTGCCCTTCGCGCGCCGCCTGACGCCGCGCGCGGGAGATGATCGCGCGGCTCTTGCCGGGCGAGGCCGGCGCGCTGACCTGCTTGTCCAGCGCGGTGCCGCCGCATTGCGGGCAGACGGGCGTGTGGCCGGCGCGCACCAGCGTTTCGAACGCGTGGCCGCAGGCCGCGCAGCGGTAGTCGTACAGGGGCATAGTGATCAGATCTCCGTTTCAGGTGGATGGGGCGCAGCGGATCGCCCGTTGGTGCGAGCTGTGGTCTGTCATTGCGCGCTCGCTAGAACTTCATCCCGACGCCTATTCCCAGTACCAGTGGGTCGATGTCCAGCCGGCCCAACGAACTATCGCCGAGCGAGACGTCCGTGTGCATCCAGATCTTCTTGATATCCGCGTTGAGAAAGACGGTCTTCGTGATCTGCACGTCGACGCCAGCCTGCACCGCCGGACCGAAGCTGCTGCGTGACACCTGGATGCCTACGGGGCCCGCGCTCAGGCCGTCGTTGTAGAAGTACGTGTAGTTGACCCCCGCGCCGACATACGGTCGGATCATGCCAGCATGGTTGAAGTGATATTGCAGCAGCAGCGTCGGTGGCAGCACGTTCACGCCACCGAGATCGCCGAGGTCGGACGTCACGTGGTGCCGCGAGGTGGCGAGAATCAGCTCGATGCCGATCGCGTCGCGGATCATATAGGTCAGGTCCAACTCCGGCACGAGTGCGTTATTGACACCCACGCCGAGCGACGACAACGTGCCGCTGGTGTGTACTTCGGGCTGGATCGAGATGGCACGCAGACGCACGAGCACGTCACCGGCGTGGATCCCATCCGCCGGCACCTGGCCTGCCATCGTGCTTCCGTTCGCGCTTACGTCATCCGCGTATGCCAGCACTTCGAACAAACCGGTAGTGCACAGGCTTGCCACGATCATGACGGCCTTAATCATGTGCTTCATCGCTTTCCCCTTGTTGACGTATGCGGGGAATTGTCGACGCGCAAATCAGGGCTGCCCTTGCGCAGGATCAACCGGTCCCGATCCCGAAGTCAAGATGCGACATCGGGTCACGCGTAGGAATGTCGAGATAGCGGGAGCCTTGAGGCCGGACTGGCTGCAGCCGCCGAACGGCACGCAGATCACTCTGCTACTTCTGCGCATGCAACAAGGTCATTACGCACGACCATGGCTGCAGCGCCAGATATCTGAGCTACCTCGTTCGTGAGATGGACCTGGTCGCGTCACATCTCGGACCTGACCGGCGAACCGTGCAGCTGCATCTGGGAGATGGAACGCCGACCTTCTTCCCTGTTGCCGAACTCGAAGAGCTTGTCCAGCAACTGCAGAACCGCTTCGCGTTCTCGATCGACGCAGAACTTGCGATCGAAATTGATCCGCGAACCGTCAGCACCAAAACGCTTTCACCACTCGCGCGCCTCGGCTTCAACCGAGCGAGCTTCGGCGTACAGGACTTTGCTACCGACGTTCAGCAGGCTGTCAATCGCATCCAGCCACTCGATGTGGTGGAACGCGCACTCAGCGGCGCACGCGATGCGGGATTTCTCTCAATTAACGTCGACCTGATCTACGGTTTGTCGCAGCAGACTGTCGCCTGATTTAGCCCGCGCACTGCGTCAGTGCACCGCACCCCGCCGCTTTGTTCGTCCTTGATCGACATCAATCACAAAGCTGGCCGGTTGTCGGACCATGATGCTGCGAGTGTGATGCCGCATGCGTCAAGCCAGCTTCAGGTCAAAAGTGCCACAACCCGGACTTAACCACTATGACAGACAGAAAAGCCTTAAGGAAACGGTCGATAGCCATCGTCACGACATTGAGCGCCTGTCTATCGGGATGTGATCTGACTGTGCTTGATCCAAAAGGGAGCGTCGGCGCGGCCGAGAAGTCGCTGATCGCCACCGCCACGTGGGCGATGCTGATCGTCGTGATCCCGGTGATCCTGCTGACGCTGTTCTTCGCGTGGCGCTACCGTGCGTCGAACCGTCACGCGGTCTATGCACCCAAATGGGCGCACTCGACGGCGATCGAGATCGTCGTCTGGACTATCCCCGCCTTGATCATCCTGTACCTCGGTATCCTGACGTGGCGCACCACGCATGAACTCGACCCGTACCGGCCGCTGCAGTCGAGCGTGAAGCCGATCGACGTCGAGGTGGTCGCGCTCGACTGGAAGTGGCTCTTCATCTACCCGGACCTCGGCATTGCGTCGGTGAACCAGCTCGCCGTGCCAGTCGATACGCCGGTGAATTTCCGGATCACGTCGGACTCGGTGATGAACTCATTCTTCATCCCGCAACTCGGCACCCAGGTGTATGCAATGGTCGGCATGCAGACCCGTCTGCACCTGATCGCGGATGCACCGGGAAATTTCGAAGGCATGTCCGCCAACTTCAGCGGCAAGGGATTCACCGACATGAAGTTCCGCACGCTCGCGACGAGCGCCACCGGCTTCGACGCATGGGTGCGGAAGGTCAAGGCTTCGCCGGACCGCCTGAGCATGGACGAATACGCCGAAGTCGCGAAGCCGAGCGAGAAGCAGTCGGTACGCTACTTCTCATCGATCGACCAGTACCTGTTCCGCAACATCGTTGCCCGATACAACAACGGCAACGTCACGGCCTTCCGCGACGCCGCCTGTCGCACGCAGACCACGGAGTAAGCCATGTTTGGAAAACTCACGCCCGGCGCGATTCCGTTCGATCAGCCGATCATCATGGGCGCGGCCGCGTTCATGGCGCTCATCGTGCTGGCGGTCATCGTCACGCTCACGAAGCTCGGCCGCTGGAAGTGGCTCTGGACCGAGTGGCTGACAAGCGTCGATCACAAGAAGATCGGCATCATGTACATCATCGTCGCGGTGCTGATGCTCGTGCGCGGTTTTGTCGACGCCGTAATGATGCGGCTTCAGCTCGCGATCGCGTTTCACGGCCCCGGTTACCTGCCGCCGCACCACTACGACCAGATATTCACCGCGCACGGTGTCATCATGATCTTCTTCATGGCGATGGCGCTGATGGTCGGCCTCTTCAATCTTGTCGTGCCGCTGCAGATCGGCGCGCGCGACGTCGCCTTCCCGTTCCTGAATTCGCTGAGCTTCTGGATGACGGCGATCAGCGCGATCCTGATCAATCTGTCGCTCGTGATCGGCGAGTTCGCGCAGGTCGGCTGGCTCGCGTATCCACCGCTGTCGGAGCTGCAGTTCAGTCCCGGCGTCGGGGTCGACTACTACATCTGGAGTCTGCAGCTCTCCGGCGTCGGTACGCTGATTACCGCAATCAACTTCTTCGTGACGATCGTCAAGCTGCGCGCGCCCGGCATGACGCTGATGAAGATGCCGGTGTTCACGTGGACCGCGCTGTGCTCGAACGTGCTGATCATGGCAACGTTCCCGATCCTAACCGTGACGCTCGCACTGCTCGGCCTCGACCGCTACGCAGGCATGCACTTTTTCACCAATGAGCTCGGCGGCAACGCGATGGTGTACCTGAACCTGATCTGGGCGTGGGGCCACCCGGAGGTGTACATCCTCGTGCTGCCCGCGTTCGGCATCTACTCGGAAGTGATCGCGACCTTCGCGAAGAAACCGCTGTTTGGCTACAGAACGATGGTCTACGCGTCGTGCGCGATCACGGTGCTCGCATTCCTCGTGTGGGCGCACCACTTCTTCACGATGGGTTCCGGCGCGGACGTCAACGCGTTCTTCGGCATTATGACGATGGTCATCGCGATCCCCACGGGCGTGAAAATCTTCAACTGGCTGTTCACGATGTACCGCGGTCGCATCGAGTTCACCGCACCCGTGCTGTGGACGATCGGCTTCATGGTCACGTTCACGATCGGCGGCATGACGGGCGTGATGATGGCGATCCCGGGCGCGGACTTCGTGCTGCACAACAGCCTGTTCCTGATCGCGCACTTTCACAACGCGATCATAGGCGGCGTCGTGTTTGGCTATCTCGCGGGCTTCCATTACTGGTTCCCGAAGGCGTTCGGCTTCAAGCTTAACGAGAAGCTCGGCAAGCGGGCGTTCTGGTGCTGGTTCGTCGGCTTCTACGTGTCGTTCGTGCCGCTCTACGTGCTCGGCTTCATGGGCATGACCCGGCGCCTGAATCACTACGACAACCCGAGCTGGCATCCCTGGCTGTTCGTCGCCGCATGCGGCGTGGTGCTGATCGCACTCGGTGTCGTGCACCAGATCGCCCAGGTCGTCGTGAGCGTGATCCATCGCAACGAGCCGGAATACGGCGACCTGACGGGCGACCCGTGGAACGGCCGCACGCTCGAATGGGCCACCTCGTCGCCGCCCGCTGTCTACAACTTCGCGCGCATACCGGTCGTCCAGCAGCTCGACGCATTCGCGCACATGAAGGAAAGCGGCGCAGCAAATGCCGCACTGGCGCATTACGAGGACATCCACCTACCGTCGAATACCGCGGACGGGTTCCTGATCGGCGCATTCAGCCTCGTGCTCGGCTTCGCCGGCGTCTGGCACATCACGTGGCTCGCCGTGCTGGCCTTCCTCGCGATCGTCGCCGCGCTGATCGCGCGTAGCTTCCGCGACGACCATGGCTACGTGATTCCGGCGTCGCGCGTGCGCGAAATCGAAGCACGACGCGGCAGCGCACCCACCCCGGCCGCCCTTGAATTACCCGAATCCGCGGAGACCTGATCCATGACGCAAGCTGCATTACTCGTCCATCACGGCAGGTCGAGCGCTGACCACGGCCCAACGCCCACCGTATTCGGCTTCTGGCTGTACCTGATGACCGACTGCATGCTGTTCGCGTCGCTGTTCGCCGTGTTCGCCGTGATGGCGCACCAGTTCGCGGGCGGCGCGTCCGGACGGGACCTGTTCGACATCCCGGGTGTTGCACTTCAAACCGGCGCGCTGCTGCTGAGCAGCACCACCTACGGCTTCGCGATGCTCGGCGCGCAGCGCCAGGGGCGTGGTGCCGTGATCGGCTGGCTCCTCGTGACGTTCGTGCTTGGCGCGCTGTTCCTCGCGTTAGAGCTGCGCGAGTTCTCGCACCTGGTCGCCGACGGTGCTGGGCCCAGTCGCAGCGCCTTCCTGTCGTCGTTCTTCACGCTGGTTGGCACCCACGGCCTGCACGTGACAGCCGGCCTCGTCTGGATGGCCGTGCTCGTCGTGCATGTCGTCCGCTCGCCTGAACTGTCCGGTCGCGACCTCACGAGTCTGACGTGCCTGAGCCTCTTCTGGCACTTCCTCGACATCGTGTGGATCTGCGTGTTTTCGTTTGTCTATCTCGGGAGCATGCTCTAAATGGTCCATTCACACTCGACGTCCACGACCGCCTCGCGTGGTGACGTCGCCGGTTATATCACCGGTTTCGTGCTTGCCGTGGCGCTGACTGCTGGCTCATTCTCGATCGTCACGCAACGGTTGCTGCCGTCCGGCTCCGCGATTATGGCGCTCGCGTTGCTGGCGTTCGTGCAGATCGTCGTGCAACTGGTGACGTTCCTGCATCTCGACCTGTCGCGCGGCCAGCGCTGGAACGGGCTGGCGTTATGCTACACCGCGCTCGCCGCGCTGTTCCTGATCTTCGGCACGATCTGGGTGATGCACAATGTCAGCATGAACATGATGTCGCGCTGACTCGCCACCAGCGCGAAACGGTCTGGTCACATCATCGCGGACACGGCATGCAGCCGTCGGCCGCGTGCGTAGTATTGTGCTGCACCGTTCTACCGGTCTTTCTTCATGAACAGTCCGAATCACCCCGTTCCCGCCAATGAGCCATTGCCCCATCGCAAGGTCATCCGCTCGTGGCTGACACCGTTCGCCGAACGCCGCACCGCCTACGCGCTTCTGCTGCTCGTGTTCGACTACGTTTTGCTATTGTGTGCGCTCGCCGCGAGCGTGTTCGCGCACGGGTTCGTGCTGAAGACCGTATTCGGATGCATGGCGGGCTTCGTCATCGGACGGCTCTTCGTCATCGGTCACGACGCATGTCATGAGAGCCTGACCCGGCACCGCACGCTCAACCGCTGGCTGGGCCGGATCGCCTTCCTGCCGTCGCTCACGCCGTACAGCCTGTGGCAAGTGGGTCACAACGTGGTGCATCACGGCTACACGAACCTGAAAGGCGTCGATTTTGTGTGGGCACCGCTGACGATCCAGGAATATCGCGCCTTGAGTGGGCCACGGCGCGCACTGGAACGTATCTATCGCAGCGGCTGGGCGCCCGGTCTCTACTACATGATCGAAATTTGGTGGACGAAGATGCTTTTCCCGTCGCGGGCCGCCATGCCGACGCGGCGCCCCGTGTTCTTCCGTGACTGCACGCTGGTATCGGTGTTCGCACTGCTGTGGATCGGCGCGCTCGCGTGGATCGCTCGCGCGACGCAGCGGGGGGTGGTCCCGTCAATCGCATGCGGGTTCGGGGTGCCGTTCCTGTTCTGGTGCGCGATGGTGGGTTTCGTCGTGTACGCGCACCACACGCATCCGCAAATCCGCTGGTATGACGATCGCGCGAAATGGGGGCGTTCGGATCCGTTCGTATCCACGACGGTGCACTTGACCTTTTGCTGGCGTGTTGGCGCGCTGTTTCATCACATCATGGAGCACACCGCGCATCACGTCGACATGAGTCTCCCTCTATACGGGCTCGTCGGTGCTCAGCGAACCCTCGAAGCGATGCTTCCGGAACGGATCGTCGTGCAGCGGTTTTCGTGGCGTTGGTACTTCGACACCGCACGAAACTGCAAACTATACGATTTTTCGACTGATCAGTGGACCGATTTCGCTGGTCGCGCGACGCACGTTCCTTTTACTAATTGAGTTCGTTACGTGCGGCCACTTCAGGTCGCGTTCAATGCAATTTGAATTTAATAGCGAGGGTAAAAATGCCGGATATCAGCGGAAATGCGACAGCAATTGGCGATGCAAACACTCAGCAAATGCGTGCTGCCCTGACCGTTCAAACCTATGCAAATAGCGTTCTCGAACAGCCCCAGGTGGATTTTTCTGGCATCGACGGTCTGTCGCAATACCAGACACAAATCAACGACGGGCTCACCACCGCGAAAGGCCATGCGATCTATTATCTGGACACGCTGCAGCCCAGCCTGATCGAAAACATGGCAAACATCGACAACTACTACCAGCTCAACAAAGCACTACCGGCGACGCTGCCGGCAGGCTCGACTGTTGCTGAGTGGACAGCCGCCCTCACGGCGGTGCAGCAGGAGTCGGTGAAATACCAAGGCGCCGCGAACCAGATTGTCACCAACCTCCAGACGCTTGGCGGGAATCTAACGACGGACTCAGCGGACTTCACAACCACCGTTACCAATATGAATAGTGCGGTTGGCGGAGCAGACGGGATTCTCGCCACCATCATAGGGGAACTCAGCAAAGCTCAGGCAGAAATCGACGGCGCAATCGCCGGAATCGTTCTGAGCGGGCTGACTGTCGTAGGCGGCGTATTTGTCATCTGCGTAGGGGCGATCGCTGAGTTTGTCACCGCTGGCACGTCTACCACTGCAGTCATCGGCGGCATTGGCATTGTCGTGGCGGGAGTCGGCGGTGAAGCCGGCTCGGCAGCCGTGCTCGTCGCAGCGAATAAGGCGAAGGCGTCGCTGCTCACCGAACAAGCGGACCTGAAGGAAGAGGTAAAGCTCGCTACGGCGATTAGTGGCGGCTACACATCACTTTCTACGCAGGTCAATGGTGCCATTACTGCAGCATCGGCGATGGCAAACGCGTGGGAAAGCATCACATCTGATCTGGGCGACATCATCGCCGATTTGAACAACGGGATTTCGGGTGCGGACGAGATCCGCACCCTGTTCATAAACGCGGCAAACGGCGAAATCAAGACGCTCCTGGCGGACATCCAGACGGTCAAGGGCCAAATGGCTGGCGTAACCGTGCAATCGGCCGCCGCGCATCAGACCGTAAGCGATCTCATCGCGAAGGTCGCCAATCTGCCCGCCTCAGCAGGAGTGGCGTAACGCGATCCGCTAGCCCGTGCGGCCTCCGTCGGGATTGATTCCAACGGAGGCGGCCCCGTCATACCACAACGAAGGAAAGAGACAACATGGGTCCTTTTTCACAGACTTTGGCCGCCCTGAACAGTAGTGTCTCCAAATTGCGGTCCATCCAGGAATTGCCCGGCGACGCGGTGCCAATTCAGAACTCCGTCTGCAATTCTCTTATCGGCATTCTGAAGGACGCCGCTCCTTTTCAGACGGCCCTGCTCGGCTATACCGGTTCGGCAATCACCGCGCTGAATGGTGCGCTCGCTGACCTTAAAAGAGGTGCAAGTCCGGGCTCGATAGCCAAAACTGTCTCGGACGTCGCTGCCACCATCAGTACGTACCAACAAAGCGCGACATCACTACTCACCCAATCGAACGCTGCCGCGGCTCTCATGTCGTCGTCGTTTACGCAGCTAGCCCACGTCGAAGGCTCTATCCAGAGTCAGATGACGACTTTGCAGGCACAGGAAGGCGCGGCACGGGGCCAATTGGCTGCCGCACAAAAGCGTTACTACTATCTCCTTGCACTGGGGCCATTCGGTCTACCGGGCCTTGCGGCTGCGCTTGGTCTTTATCTCAAATGGAAAAGCGATGCTGCCGCGATTCAGAATCGCATCAACTCGCTATCGAGTCAGATCGGCGTGCTGCAGGGTTTGGTCACGGCGTGCAAGACATTGGCCACCGCCGAGGCCTCCAGCCTTAGCGACCTGACAAATCTGAAGACCGCGATCGATGACACTGCCGCAGACTTCACCGTGATCATTAACGATCTCAATCAGGACCCGTCTCCCTCCGTCGTTGAGCTTCGTTTAACCACTTGTATCGCAATGCTCGGCGTTCTACAGGCCGACGCTTCCTGATAGTTCGAAGCTTTCGCGCTGCTCAATCGGTGGCGGAAGCCACCGATGAGTGGCAGCCAGCGTGCCATACTGAACGCATCTCAAGATGCGCCACCGGGGCTCGGGGTGAACATACCGTGTTTACGCCGACCGAAAATTCGGCCACATGTAGGGATCGCGCCGACTGAAAATTGAGCCGGGCAATCAACCTATCCTGCTAGTTTTTCTGGCAGGGTGTTTGGGGATGATCCCGATGACGATGATTGGCAAGGTGCGGCGGATGTTCCACCGCCAGAACAAGTCGGTACGCGAGATAGCACGTCTCACAAGCCTGTCGCGCAACACGATTAGTAAATATCTGAACATGGATGTTCAGGAGGAGCCGAAGTATCAGCGGCGCTCCCAGCCGACCCGGTTGACGCCGTTTCATGAGGCGCTGGTGCAGGCGCTCAGTGTCGACGCGCGGCGGTCGAAGAAGGAGCGGCGCACCGCCTGGATGCTGTTTCAGGAGATCAAGGCGGGCGGCTACGACGGCTGTTACTCGCGGGTGACCGATTTCATCCGGGGCTGGCGGCAAGGCGAAGGCAAGGCGGTTTCGAAATCGGCGTTTGTGCCGTTGCGATTCGAACTGGGCGAGGCATTCCAGTTTGACCGGTCCGAGGAAGGACTGGTTGTCGGCGGCATTTACCGCAAGCTGCAGGTGTCGCACATGAAGCTATGTGCGTCGCGGGCGTTCTGGCTGGTTGCCTATCCGAGCCAGCGGCACGAGATGCTGTTCGATGCCCATACGCGCTCGTTCGCGGCCTTCGGCGGGATGGCCCGCCGGGGCATCCACGACAATATGAAAACGGCCGTAGACAAGGTTCACAAAGGCAAGGGTCGCACAGTAAATCCGCGTTTCGCAGTGATGTGCTCGCACTACCTGTTCGATCCGGACTTCTGCAACGTCGCCAGTGGCTGGGAGAAAGGCGTCGTCGAGAAGAACGTGCAGGACAGCCGTCTGCGCATCTGGATTGAGGCGCGTGCGCAACGCTTCGGCAGTTTCGCTGATCTGAATGCATGGCTGGCGACCCGGTGCCGGTCGTTGTGGGATCAGGTGAAGCATCCGGACTATCGTGACCTGAGCGTCGCCGACGTGTTCGAGCAGGAGCGCGCCCATCTGATGCCGATGCCGACACCGTTTGACGGTTACGGTAAGACTCGCTAACAAAGCCTGTCATCCGAAAGCAGGCAGCAGTTGCAGCCCGAGGTCGGCTGCCATGTCGAGCGCGCTGCGGCCATCCGGTGCGCACAGTTCTGCGTTCGCCCCATGCGCAAGCAGCATCTGCAGGACGTCGAGGCGAGCGCTCGCGGCTGCCTGCATCAGGCATGTGATGTCGTCGTCGTTCACATGGTCGATCGGCGCGCCGGCGTCGATCAGCCGCAGGATGGTCGCGGGGCCGCCGTGCAGGCACGCGAACCAGAGCGCATGGTTGCCGTCGTCATCGAGCGCGTCGGCGCGTGCGCCGAGTGCGAGCAACGCTTCGACCACCGCGTCCTCGCCATGCTGCGCGGCGCGCATCAACGGGGTTTCGCCGTTCACGCAGCGCGAATGCGGAGCAGGGAAGCCGTGGTACGCCAGCCAGGTGGAAAGTGCGGCGGGCACGATCGTTTCGAGTTGTGCATCGGGGTTCCGGACAACGCGCGAGGCCAGGCGTTCGCGGACGACGAAAGCAGTGTCGGTGTGCATGATCATGGTCGCGTTCGGGTGCAAGGGAACATCGGTTGGCGCAGCCACGCGGGCGGCGGCCGCAGGGACCCGAGCCTCAGACGGGCCGGTTCTCGTTGGGGTTGCGCACTGGCCCCATCAATTCAAGTCCTTCGCTGTAGGTGATCGTCTCGAAGGTCACGTCGAACTTGATGGCCGCGTCCGCTACCGCATCCAGCTTGCCGCCTGAGTCCTTTTTCTTCAATTCGTTCTTTTCGAGGTACAGCAGTTCGAGCATCTCGTTGTAGACGGTGGACTCGAGAATCGGCAGCACATAGAACATCGCGCCCTTGTACGGCACCTGATATCGCTTGCTCAGGTCGATGTTGTCGCAAAACAGAAAGTACTTGCCATCCGCCGAGAGCGTGTCGCTGAGCACCTCGGCCACGTCCTTCAGATGCTCGAAGCTCAACAGATACCCGGCGAAGAACGGCAAGTGCTTATGGCCGATCGTCGCGCATGCCATTACCTGATCGCAGGTCAGCTCCGGCGGCCGCGCTTCGTCGGCGAGCTTTGGGGCAAACCGCAGCGCAAGTTCGCCGCGGAAGCCGACCCGGCCGAACTTGTTCGTCAGCCCCTTGAGAACCGGGTTGAGCAGACGGCCTTCATGTTCGAGACGGGCGAACGCGGTGTCGTCGATCTCCTTGTGCGCAAGCGTTTCGGTCATCACAGATCCTTGGGTTAAACAGCGTTGAAGAGGGATTCACGTCTGCGTATTGCGCATCCGGTCGGCGATTTTGAAAAACGCCTGCATCAGTTCATCGCGTAGCACCGGATCGACACCCGTCTCGTCGAACGCGGCGCGCATGCAAGCTAGCCACGCATCCCGTTCGGCGGTGCCGATCGCGAATGCGGCATGACGCGTGCGCAGCCGTGGTTGGCCGCGCTGTGCCGAGTACCGCTTGTCGGCGCCGAGCCATTCGCACAGATACAGCACCAGCACGGCCTTCGTCGAAGACAGGTCCGGGTGATGCATCGCGCGAATGCGCTGCGCGTCGGCCCGCGTATCCATGTGTCGATAGAACGCATCGACCAGGCGGATGACGGCGGTCTCGCCGCCTAGACGGTCGAAGTGCGTCTCGCGCGGCACCGGTCGCGAAGCTTGGGTGGCTGGTGTGTCCATGGCGCGATCAACGCAATAACCGAACCAGGCCGCAACCCGGCGATTGTCCGGCTGCACGCAGGCCAATGCGACAGAAATCGCACGACAAACGCGCCCGAATGGTTTCATTGGCGACGAAGTTCGCGTGGTTTGTCGCGAAATCGACAAGACAGAAGAGGAGTCCGCAAAAGTCCCGAACCAACCGCCGCAGCGCGGCGGGGCGGACGCGTCGCAGTACCGCTGGTGACGTGGCACAGAAGCTGCGTTTGGAGTCCAGCGCGGACACAGGTCCGGCCGATGCGTGACTCGATATAAGAAGACCCATACAGGCACGACAGGCTGACATGGTCGCGGTTACGCAACCCTGATTTCAACCCTTCTTCCTGAATGGAGAAATGCAATGTCTAAACTTCGGCAAATCGCGTTCTACGGTAAAGGCGGTATCGGCAAGTCGACCACCTCGCAGAACACCCTGGCAGCCCTGACTGAACTCGGGCAGAAGATCCTGATCGTCGGCTGCGATCCCAAGGCGGACTCTACCCGCCTGATCCTGCATGCAAAGGCGCAGGACACCATCCTGTCGCTAGCGGCCGAAGCCGGCTCGGTGGAGGACCTCGAACTCGAGGACGTGATGAAGATCGGTTACCGCAACATCCGTTGCGTGGAGTCCGGCGGTCCGGAACCGGGCGTGGGCTGCGCGGGCCGTGGCGTCATCACGTCGATCAACTTCCTCGAAGAAAACGGCGCCTATGACGGCGTGGACTACGTGTCGTACGACGTGCTCGGCGACGTGGTGTGCGGCGGTTTCGCAATGCCGATTCGTGAGAACAAGGCGCAGGAAATCTACATTGTGATGTCCGGCGAAATGATGGCCATGTATGCGGCCAACAACATTTCAAAGGGCATTCTGAAGTACGCGAACAGCGGCGGTGTGCGGATCGGCGGGCTCGTGTGCAACGAGCGTCAGACCGACAAGGAACTCGAACTCGCCGAAGCGCTGGCGAAGATGCTCGGTTCGAAGCTGATCCACTTCGTGCCGCGCGATAACATCGTGCAGCACGCCGAGCTGCGCCGCATGACGGTGATCGAGTTCGCGCCCGAATCCAAACAGGCGGAAGAGTATCGCCAGCTCGCCACCAAGGTGCACAACAACGCGGGCAACGGCACGATCCCGACGCCGATCACGATGGATCAACTGGAAGACCTGTTAATGGAGCACGGAATCATGACGTCCATCGACGAATCGCAAGTCGGCAAGCCTGCAGCGGAACTGACCGCCTAAGCGAGCGCCGCTGCGCGCGGCCCGGTGTTCTTCTTCACGCGATGAACCGGGCCGTGCCGGCTACCCGCTGCCAGGCTTGATACTCACCCTATGGAGCATTCCCATGAGCGTCACTGTTGAAGAGCGCAAGGCCGCGAACAAGGCCCTGATCGATGAAGTGCTGAAGGCCTATCCGGAGAAGATGGCCAAACGGCGCGCCAAGCATTTGGGCACCTTCGAGGACGGCAAGCCCGACTGTGGCGTGAAATCAAACATCAAGTCATTGCCGGGCGTGATGACGATTCGCGGTTGCGCGTACGCCGGCTCGAAGGGCGTGGTCTGGGGGCCCATCAAGGACATGATCCACATCAGTCATGGTCCGGTCGGTTGCGGCCAGTACTCGTGGGCCGCGCGTCGCAACTACTACATCGGCACTACCGGTATCGACACCTTCGTGACGATGCAGTTCACGTCGGACTTCCAGGAAAAGGACATCGTCTTCGGCGGCGACAAGAAGCTCGACAAGATCATCGACGAGATTCAGGAACTGTTTCCGCTGAATAAGGGCATCTCGATCCAGAGTGAATGCCCGATCGGCCTGATCGGCGACGACATCGAGGCCGTCTCGAAGACGAAGAGTGCGCAGTATGAAGGGCACACCATTTTGCCGGTGCGCTGCGAAGGTTTTCGCGGCGTCAGCCAGTCGCTGGGCCACCATCTGGCTAACGATGCGAT
This sequence comes from Paraburkholderia sp. UCT31, assembly GCF_014397655.1. Classification (NCBI taxonomy): domain Bacteria; kingdom Pseudomonadati; phylum Pseudomonadota; class Betaproteobacteria; order Burkholderiales; family Burkholderiaceae; genus Paraburkholderia; species Paraburkholderia sp. UCT31. Next base: position 22,764 of record NZ_VZQP01000034.1, on the reverse strand, counting down.
TCGAGACTGGATATTCGACAAGGCCGATCCGGACAAGCGGCCCGAATTTGTTTCGACGCCTTATGATGTTGCGATCATCGGCGATTACAACATCGCCGGCGATGCCTGGTCGAGCCGGATTCTGCTCGAAGAGATCGGCCTGCGCGTGATCGCGCAATGGTCGGGCGACGGCTCGATCGCCGAGCTCGAGAATACGCCCAAGGCCAAGCTCAATTTGCTGCATTGCTACCGCTCGATGAACTATATCAGCCGGCACATGGAAGAGAAGTACTGCATTCCGTGGGCGGAATACAACTTCTTCGGCCCGTCGATGATCGAGAAGAGCCTGCGCGAGATCGCCAGCCACTTCGACGACACCATCAAAGCCAACGCGGAGAGGGTGATCGCCAAGTATCGTCCCCTGGTCGATGCGGTGAACGCGAAGTTCAGAGCGCGCCTGCAGGATAAGACCGTGATGCTGTTCGTTGGGGGCCTGCGTCCGCGCCACGTGATCGGCGCCTACGAAGACCTCGGCATGAACGTGGTCGGCACCGGCTACGAATTCGGCCACAACGACGACTATCAGCGCACCACGCACTACGTGAAGGACGGCACACTGATTTACGACGACGTGACCGGCTACGAGTTTGAGAGGTTCGTCGAACAGGTCCAGCCCGATCTGGTCGGCTCCGGCATCAAGGAAAAGTACGTGTTCCAGAAGATGGGCGTGCCGTTTCGCCAGATGCACAGCTGGGACTATTCCGGTCCATATCACGGCTACGACGGCTACGCCATTTTCGCGCGCGACATGGACATGGCCATTTCCAGCCCGGTGTGGGGGCTCGCCAAGGCGCCCTGGAAGAAAAACCCCTAACGCCGGCCACCGGACTGATCACCGGACGGCAGGCCATTGAATTGAATATCAGGAGCATCCCGTGCCCCAATCCGCAGACCAGATTCTCGACCAGGAACTCCTGTTCCGTGAGCCCGAGTACCAGAAAATTTTTCGCGCGAAAAAGGAAAATTTCGAGTTCAACCATTCAGACGAGCAGGTCAAGCAGATCGTCGAGTGGACCAAGAGCGAAGACTACCGGCAAAAGAACTTTGCACGCGACTCGCTCACCATCAACCCGGCCAAGGCCTGCCAGCCGCTCGGCGCAGTGTACGTGGCCAACGGCTTTCACAAGACGCTCAGTTTCGTGCATGGCTCGCAGGGCTGTGTAGCGTTTTACCGCTCGCACTTCTCGCGTCACTTCAAGGAGCCGACCTCGTGCGTCAGCTCGTCGATGACCGAGGACGCGGCGGTGTTCGGCGGCATGAACAACATGATCGACGGCCTCGCAAATGCGTACAACCTGTACAAGCCCGACATGATCGCGGTCTCCACGACCTGCATGGCGGAAGTGATCGGCGATGACCTCGACGCGCTCATCAAGAGCAGCAAGCAGAAGGGCAGCGTGCCGGAAGACTACGACGTGCCGTTCGCGCACACGCCGGCCTTCGTCGGCAGCCACGTGACCGGCTACGACAACGCGCTGCTCGGCATCCTCAGGCACTTCTGGGACGGCAAGGCCGGCACAGCGACGCCGCTTGAGCGCGTGCCCGACGACAGCGTCAACTTCATCGGCGGCTTCGACGGCTACGTGGTCGGCAACATGAAGGAAATTCGCCGCATCTTCGATCTGTTCGGCGTGACGGTGAACCTCATCTGCGACCCATCCGAAACGTGGAATACGCCGACCGACGGCGAGTTCCGGATGTACGAAGGTGGCACGACCAAGGAGGAAGTCGAGCGCGCGTTGAACGCGAAGGCGACCTTCGTGTTCCAGGAATACTGCTGCGAGAAGACCAGCAAGTTCATTGGCGAGCATGGCCAGGAAGTGGTGGTGCTGAACTCGCCGGTTGGCGTCGCGGGCACCGATCAGTTCCTGATGGAAATCTCGCGCGTGACCGGCAAGCCGATTCCGGCGCAACTGGAGAAGGAGCGAGGCCAGCTCGTCGACGCGATGGCCGACAGCCAGGCTCACCTGCACGGCAAGCGCTTTGCACTCTACGGCGACCCGGACCAGATGCTGGGCTACACGCGGTTCCTGCTGGAACTCGGCGCCGAGCCGGCTCACGTGCTGGCGACCAACGGCAACGAAACCTGGGCTGCGAAGGTGCAGGCGCTGTTCGACGCGTCGCCCTACGGCGCCGGCTGCAAGGTGTATCCGAAACGCGATCTGTGGCACATGCGCTCACTGCTGTTTACCGAGCCGGTGGATTTCCTGATCGGCAACACCTACGGCAAATATCTGGAGCGCGATACCAAAACGCCGCTGATACGCATGGTGTTCCCGATCTTCGATCGCCACCATTACCATCGCTTCCCGACCTGGGGCTATGAAGGTGCGTTGCGGGTGCTGGTCACGCTGCTGGACGAGTTCTTCGAAGCGCTCGACGCCAACACGATCGACGTGGCGAAGACCGACTACAGCTACGACATCATTCGCTGAGAGAAACGTCCATCCATCAGGAGCACGTCATGTCTGCTTCGCTCAATGCCCAAATCGCCGAAGTTTTCGACGAGCCGGGTTGCGACAAGAATCAAGGCAAGAGCGAGAAGGAACGCAAAAGGGGCTGCACGAAGCAGCTTTCGCCGGGTTCGGCCGCAGGCGGGTGCGCGTTCGACGGCGCGAAGATCGCTTTGCAGCCGGTAGTGGACGTCGCACACCTCGTGCACGGGCCGATTGCCTGTGAAGGTAACTCGTGGGACAACCGGCACGCCGCTTCGTCCGGTTCGCAACTCTATCGCACCGGCTTCACCACCGATATCAACGAACTCGACGTGGTGTACGGCGGCGAGAAGCGCCTGTTCAGGAGCGTGCGCGAAATCATCGCGAAATACGATCCGCCCGCAGTGTTCGTCTACCAGACCTGCGTCACTGCGCTGATCGGCGACGACATCGAGGCAGTCTGCAAGCGCGCCACCGAACAATTTGGCAAGCCGGTGATTCCGGTCATTTCCCCCGGTTTCGCCGGGCCGAAGAATCTGGGCAACAAGCTTGGCGGCGAGGCGATCCTCAACTATGTGATCGGCACGCGCGAGCCCGAGTACACGACGCCGTATGACATCAACGTCATTGGCGAATACAACCTGTCGGGCGAACTCTGGCAGACCAAGCCGCTGCTCGACGCGCTGGGCATCCGTATCCTCTCGTGCATCTCCGGCGACGGGCGCTACAACGAGATCGCAAGTTCGCATCGCGCCAAGGTCAACATGATGGTCTGCTCGAAGTCGATGATCAACGTCGCGACAAAGATGCAGCGGCGCTACGGCATCCCTTACTTCGAGGGCTCGTTCTATGGGATCGGCGACATGAGCGACACGCTGCGCCATATCGCCAGCCTGCTCGTGCAGCAGGGCGCGCCGGACGATCTGCTCGAGCGGACCGAGCGCCTGATCGCCGCCGAGGAAGCGCGCGCGTGGGAGCGCATCGCGCACTACAAAGCGCGCCTTACCGGCAAGCGGGTGTTGCTCATCACAGGTGGCGTGAAGTCTTGGTCGGTGGTTTCTGCGCTGCAGGAAGCAGGGCTCGAAATCGTCGGCACCAGCGTCAAGAAGAGCACTAAGGAAGACAAGGACAAGATCAAGGAGATCATGGGCGACGACGCCCACATGATCGACGGCATGACGCCGCGCGAGATGTACGCGATGCTCAGGGACGCGCGGGCCGACATCATGCTGTCGGGTGGCCGCTCACAGTTCGTCGCATTGAAGGCCCGCATACCGTGGCTCGACATCAATCAGGAACGCCACCACCCTTATGGCGGCTACGAGGGGATCGTCGAACTGGTGCATGAGATCGACCGCGCGATCTACAACCCGGTGTGGCAACAGGTGCGCATCCCTGCTCCGTGGGGCGACGACGGGGGAACGCCCGGTGTGGTCCAAGTGCAAGCCGTGCGCCCGCTGTCGAGCGCCGCGGGGTGGGGGCGATGAGCCTCGAACCCGGTATACCGACCTGACGCCCCCGAACTCGAGAACATGCCATGGCCGATGTCGTTGAATCTATGAAAGCCTGTGCGGTCAATCCGCTCAAGATGAGCCAGCCGCTGGGCGCGAGCCTCGCGTTCCTTGGGCTCGATGCCTGCATGCCCGTGATGCACGGCTCGCAGGGCTGCACGTCGTTCGGCCTCGTGCTGCTGGTGCGCCACTTCAGGGAGGCGATCCCGCTGCAGACGACAGCCATGGACGAAGTCACCGCGGTGCTCGGCGGCTACGAGAACATCGAGGCCGCGCTGCTCAACATCCGCAAGCGCGCTGCGCCGAAGGTCATCGCGATCTGTTCAACAGGTCTCACCGAGACCGAGGGCGACGACGTGGACGGCTATCTCGTTACCGTGCGCAAGCGCAAGCCCGAACTCAACGACACCGAGATCGTCTATGTGTCGACCCCCGACTATGTCGGCGCATTCGAAGACGGCTACCGGCATGCGATTACCGGCATCGTCAACGCGCTGGTCAAGGCGTTGCCAACGGTGGCCAATCAGGTGACGCTGCTGCCCGGCAGCCATCTGTCGCCTGGCGACATCGACGAACTGCGCGAGATCATCGAAGCGTTCGGCTTCGATGTCATCGTGCTGCCCGACATTTCCGGCTCGCTCGACGGCCATATCGCGCCGGACTGGCGCGGCACCACACTGGGCGGTACCACGCTCGCGGAGATCCGGGCCGCGGGCGCATCGGCATTGACGATCGGCGTGGGCGAGCAGACGCGCGACGGCGCCGAGGCATTGCATGCTATCGCCGGCACACCGTTCGAAGTGTTCGGGCGGCTCACCGGACTGGAACCCAACGATCGTCTGCTGCAATTGCTCGCGCAGCGCTCCGGACGACCCGTTCCCGCGAAATACCGGCGTCAGCGCAGCCAATTGCTCGATGCGATGCTAGACGGCCATTTCTACACCGGAGGCATCAAGGTCGCGATCGGCGCAGAGCCCGATCTGCTGTTCGCGCTCGGCAGCATGCTGCACGAGATGGGCGCGCAGTTGCGCTGCTGCATCAGCACGACGCGATCGCGCGCGCACGCGTTGCTGCCCGCTGATCAGGTGGTGATCGGCGATCTCGAAGACATGGAGCGCGCCGCGGCGGACTGCGACCTGCTGATCACCCATTCGCACGGCAGGCAGATGGCCGAGCACCTGCAAAAGCCGCTCTTCCGGATCGGTTTTCCGGTATTCGACCGGGTTGGAAACGCACATCGACGCTACGTCGGCTACCGCGGCACGATGAACCTGATCTTTGAGATCGCCAACCTGATGATCGAGCAGATTCCGCATCACGATCCGGGCGACTGGCCGCTGCCGCAGGCCGCTATCGATCTGGCCGCGCGCGATCCGGCGCGCGAAGCGAACATTCCTGTCGTCGCGGCCGGTGCTTGACCCACCTAAAGGAGCACACGGCATGAAGATCGCGTTCGCCACCCAGGACAGGCAGTTCGTCGATGCGCATTTTGGCTGGGCGAGGAGCATCGTCACCTACGACGTCACACCGGACGGCTACCAGTTCGTCGAGGCGTTCGACTTTGGTGGCAAGCTCGAAGAGGACGGCGACGAGGACAAGCTCGCGCCCAAGCTCGAAGCCGTCAAGGATTGCGCGATCCTGTACGTCGCCGCAATCGGCGGCTCGGCCGCGGCTCGAGTGGTTGCGCTGAAGATTCACCCGATCAAGGTGCCGCGGCCCGAGTCCATCGAGGAGACTCTCGGCAAGTTGCAACAGGTGCTGAAGGGCACGCCGCCGCCGTGGCTGCGCAAGGCGCTGGCGAAGGATGGCGAACGTGTATACGACTTTGAAGACGATGAGGTATCCCATGGCTGAAACATCCGCAATTCCGTCCAAGGCCAGCGACGAAATGCTGCTGGTCGCACCGTTCGTGCAGCAGCTCGTCAAGCAGTTGCGCGCGCAGGACACCCACGGCGTGTGGGACGGAAAGACCGACCTGCAACTGCTCAAGCCGTACATCCACACGCCGGAGGAACGCCGCGCGATTCCGATCATGGGCGACCCCGACCCCGAAACGCTGTGGCGGCTCGAGCTTTTCTATAGCGCGATTGCGGTGGCGATCGAGCGTGAGACCGGCCAAATGGTTTCGCCGATGATGAAGATGAGCCACGAGGGCTTCGGCCGCATGGTGTTGATCGCGGGGCGGCTCGTTGTCGTCAACACGCAGTTGCGCGACGTACACCGGTTCGGCTTCGCTTCGCTGGAGAAGCTCGCCCAGGCGGGCGCAAAGCTTCTCGACGAAGCGGTCGAGGTGATCCGGATGTACCCCGCCGTCGCACAGTACGGCGCCTGAAGGAATCGCGAGGGGACCGAGACGATGAGCACCGATGCCGATGAACTCAAGGCGCACCTGAAGAAACTCAACGCGCAAGCGACCCGGGCGAAGTTGGACCTGCACGACCTCTCAGAGGAACTCCCGACCAACTGGGAGAACATTCTCGCTGTCGCCCAGCGCTGCCATGACGCCCACGCCGCGCTGATGGCAGCCCGCAAGGCTGCCGCTGCGGCAGCGGCCTGAACCAGCGAAGCCATGGAGCCACATCATGAGCGATACCTTCAGCGTTACGCTGCCGAGCGGCGCCACCTGGACGCCGACGTTCGTCAACAGGCTCGACGAAGAAAAATGCATTGGTTGCGGACGTTGTTTCCGTGTCTGTCCGCGTGGCGTGCTGCAACTCGTCGGGCTTAACGAGGACGGCGCGCACATCGCACTGGACGGCGACGACGAAGACGACGACGAGTACGAGAAGAAGGTAATGATTATCGTGCATCGGGAACTGTGCGTCGGCTGCACCGCGTGCGCGAAGATCTGCCCGAAAAAGTGCTACACGCACGCGGCGGCCGTTCTCTGAGCGATGCCGCGATGGACGCCTATGCAACCCTGATGGCGTGTGCGGTGGATGCGGGCGATCCCACCGTGCTGGCACTGGCCGGCGTGCTGTCGAGCGGGTTCGAGCACCACGGCGTCGATGTGCTGCCGATGCGCGGACTGGACGCCGATCAGACGCGCCGAATGCTCGCGCGCTGGTTCCCGGGTGCCGGGCCGGCGCTCGGTCTTACGTGCGTCTTGTCGGCCGCCACGATGCCGCGTGACGACGAACTGGAAGACCTCGTGGCATTGCTCAATCACCATGCCGATCCGCGCGCTGGCCCGGCAGACGAGGCGAACTGCGTGGCCCATGCATTGGCCTGCGCGAGCCTCGGGCAAAACCACCTTTGGCAAGACCTGCTTCTGCCGTCGCGGCGCGAGTTGTCCGCATTGATCAGCCACTGGTTTCCGCGGCTGGCCGCGAAGAATACGCATGACATGAAGTGGAAGAAGTTCTTCTACAAGCAACTGTGCGAGCGCGAGGGCCTGTCCATCTGCAAGGCGCCGAGTTGTGGCGTCTGTTCGGACCACGCGCTTTGCTTTGGAGCGGAGTAGGCAGCACGCGTCGGTCACCGCTTCGATTGTGTCGCGTCGCGGGTGGCCGACTTCGTGGTCGAGTCCCGCGGCGGGCTGCTGTATTACGGCGAGCGGCATGCGCATCTGCAGGCGGGCTCCGGGCCGCCGTTGCTGCTTGACGAAGAGGGCCGCGAACCCTGGCTGATTCAACTTTGGCACGCGTTCGACGACGTCGGTTTCCCGCCCGCGCTGCGCGCCGACTTCTGGGGCTGGGCGAAGCCGCTGTCCGAGCATCGGCTGGCGCCGCACGCGCGTCATGCCGGCCGGACGCGCTACACGAACGACGCGGTGCGTAGCTGGTTTCTCACCCCGGCAGCGGGCGAACGGTTCGCGGGCCATGTCACGAGGCGCTCTCCATGAGACCCATGCCGCCTGCCGTTGCCGTAACGGTGCGATCCGAAGCGCAGCCCGTCATGAATCAGAACCGCGGCACATGCCTGTCGCTGGAGCGCGCGCGGGCACATGTCGCGAGCCTGCGGCACGAGTTGTTCGCGGTTGAGCAGGCGCTGCTCGACGACCGCGCATTGACGCGCGCATTGAGCGGGCGTCGATGGGTTTATGTGGGCGGGCGGCCAAGCATCAACGCCGTGCTGCGTGCGCTGGTGGAGGCGGCCGGAGGCGAGTTCGTTCATCACACCGGGACCATCGACGACGATAGCCGTGCCGAAGGCTTCGAGGCTTTGCTGTCAGGCGCCTACCGGGTGCTGTGCCCGTTGGATCTGATCGACCCGGACTCGCTGGTCGCGCTGCGGCGATTGTGCGCGCGTCACCGCGCGCCGTGGTCCGCTTTGCGTTCGTCGAGCGTGACGAGCTTCATCGCGGGCGTGTTGCGGGCTCGGCCTGCCCAGCCGCACGGCGGCGTGGTCGCAGCGTCGCGGTTCTGCCTGAGGCATGGCTGACGTCGTCATGACTTTACGTACCGCGAGATGTGGGCGCAAAACTTGCCTTTGACGTGGCCTTTCCACGAGAGGGCCTGCCATGTCGGATTCCGCACAACGCTACGGCCTTTTCCTCAACGTCGAGAACCCCGACGGCGACGCGCGCGATGCGCTGACGCAAACCGTGCGTAATGCGCCGGCTGCCCAAAAGTTCGGCTGCCACGAGGTGTGGCTCGCCGACCATCACTGGCATTAAGACATGAGGCGTCGACGTAACAGCGCCACCGACAGGAAGAACGGCAACACCGTGCAAATGCAGAGAGCGCCAGTATGCACGGCAACACTGCCCACCGGGCGTCCGAGCATCGCGGGACGGATAAGGTCGACGGAATGTGCGAGCGGCAAGAAGCGCGCTACGTCGCAAAAAACGGCAGGTAGCTTACTGATCGGGAAGATCACGCCGCTCAGGAGCACCATGGGCGTGAGAACGAGCGTTTGATAGAACACGAAGTAATCGTGACTGGGTGCAAGCGCCGTGAGGATCATCGCCAGACTCGCGAAGGCGAGGCCAGTCAGGGCGATGGCAGGCAATGCATAGAGAATGGATGACCACGCTGCATAACCCAGCACGGTGGCTACCACCATGACGGCGATGCCGGCAAAAAAGGCCCTGGTGGCGGCCCATGCCAGTTCACCGAGAACGATATCGCCGAGCGTGAGCCGTGTACACAGGATCGCTTCCCACATGCGCTGAACATGCATGCGAGAGAAAGCTGCGTAAATCGTTTCGAAGGTCGCGGAGGTCATCGCGCTCGTGGCGACCATACCCGCCGCGAGAAACGCGATATAAGACGCGCCGTCGACGCGACCTACCATTATCCCGAAACCAAAGCCGAGGCCGAACAGATAAATCATAGGATCGGCAAGGTTACCGAGAATCGAGGCAAACGCGACTTTTTTCCATGCCAGATAGTTGTGGCGCCACACTGCAACCCAGTTCCACACGTTCGCGGGCAGGGCCGCTGCATAAAACTCTCTCATCGTTCACTCCTTCATCCCGCGCCCGGTTAACTGCAAAAAGACATCCTCGAGATTTGCTGGCCGCTGTAAAAGGCGCAGCGCCGCGCGCCCGCGCAACTGTACACACACCCGTTCCGGATCGGACACATAGCAGAAGAGGGTCTCACCACTGACCTCGATACGCTGCGCGTGCGGCGCGATCAACGCGCGCAGCTCATGCGGATTGCCGCCGTGGACCTCGACCACGTGGCTCCCGATCTGTTCTTCGATCAGCACGCGAGTCCCGCCTTCGGCGATTTTTCGCCCCTCCTCCAGCACACATAGTCGGTCGCACAAGCGCTCCGCTTCTTCCATGAAATGGGTGGTCAAGAGGATCGTCTTGCCGCGCGCCAACAGGGAACGCAGGCTTTCCCAGATCAGGTGGCGCGCATGCGGGTCGAGACCCGTTGTAGGCTCGTCCATGACCAACAACTGTGGATCGTTGATCAGCGCGCGTGCCAGCATCAGCCGCCGCTTCATGCCGCCGGATAGTTCGGTGACGCGCGCATCGACCTTGCTTTCGAGGCAAGCGAATTCGAGCAGCGACGGCACGACCGCTTCAATTTCACGTGTGCTCATGCCGAAGTAGCGCCCAAACACCAGAAGGTTCTCGCGCACGGTGAACCCGGGCTCGAGGTTGTCGAATTGCGGCACCACGCCAATGCTCATACGTGCCGAGCGAGCGCGCGCCGGCACTGGCTCCCCGAGCACGATGATCTTGCCTGCGTCGGGCGGCGTCATGCCGAGAACCATACGCACCGTCGTGCTCTTGCCCGCGCCATTTGGCCCTAGCAGACCGAAGCACTCTCCAGGCGCGACGCTGAACGACAATCCGTCGACTACGATCTTGTCGCCATATGACTTCCTTACGCCGGTGAAGCTGATTGCTGCTTTGGACATGGAGATAAGAAGGAAAATTACGCACTCGTCTTAGAGAAAAAGAAGCCGTTCTGCTGCCGCGGCCCGATTGAAAACGCCCTGGTCGATAGAAGATCCTTGCCTGCCACGCGCGAGAGTTACTGACAATGGAGTACCAGGATTTCGGTGAATGCACTGGCGTTGGGAAGACGACAATCGAGCCTTTGCGTGAGACGATCGCACTCAAGCGGACCAGTGCCGATGGTGGGCGGTTCTGGGTTGGCGCAATACTCGAGATCTATATGTACGATTAACTAATCGCCATCGAATGCTTCGTCAGACGTCGCTAATGTTGAAGACTCGCACGCGTGATCCTGCCGACGGCGTGGAGTCGCAGATCTTGACGCTGAAGTCGCGTTCGGCTTTGTAACCGGATTCGGAGTATCGACCTGTTTTTCACGAACGTTCGATACGTTCCCTGCAGAGCCACGGGACAGCCAATCGCTATTGCTCAATGTACACAGCGCATAGACTTTCAGGGGGAGCAAGAGAAAGAGGTTAATGGGTGTGTGAAAAGAAAAGCCAAGAAATCGAACCTGGCGAGCGCGAACCGATGCCACGCTACAGCGGATCATGGTCGATGATGCGATTATCAGGGCAGTCCACCACGGCACTGTCGCTGTCAATGCGAGCTGCGCGAGACCCGCTAGTAGCGATAAGCCGAGAAATAGCGAGCCCAGATTGTGTCCGATCACGTCCAGCGTAAGGTAACGATCGAGACGAGGCAGCAGGCGCAGCGAAAGCAACGTGTCCCGATACGTACTGCGCGCCCAGCGCAGTTGTTGGCGCAGATACGCCCCCAGTCTGTCTGGAACGACTGTCGCCGCAATGGCGTCGTGAACGTACACGGTCCGATAACCTGCCGTCAGCATGAGAATCGTCAGATGACGGTCCTCGCCGAAGTCGCTCGGCTTCCCGCGAAAAAGTTGCGTCTCGTACTGATCTAGCAGCAAAAGGAGCGCGGACCGGCGGTACATAGCACATGGACCGCAGCAACACATAACAGCGCCGAAGCGAGCCTGTGCGGCGCGTTCTTCATTGCAAGCCAACCAGTACTCCATATCGATCAGACGGGTCAACCAGGTGTCGCTGCGGTTGCTGGCCGTCAACTGCCCCATGGCGGCGCCTATCGTCGCGTCTCGCATTGTCAATACGAGCTTCTTGACGACATCGGGCGCCAGCGTCGTGTCCGAGTCGACGTTGAGTACCAGTTCCCCGGATGAAGAGCGTATCGCGGCGATCTGTGCCTTGCGCTTTCCCATATTTTGGGGGAGCGTAATGAAGTTGAATCTGGGGTCGCGCGTGTGCGCATCGTATACCGGCCTCACGGCGTCGAGATTCGCAGAACCATCATCAACCACATAGATGCGCAGTTTTCCGGCGTAGTCCTGGTTTGCGATGGACTCCAGGCATGCCGAGAGCGTGCGTGGGTCCTCATTGAAGCAGGGAACGATGACATCCACGCCCGGCAGAGTGTCGGAGTCGATCAGGCCGTCCGACAGCGATGACACGTTTGTCGGCTGAGCATAAAGCGCCTGCGTGCTTTTATAGACAGTCGAGAGCAGCGCATAAAACGAGACAGCGACAGTGCTAGTTGCGGCAAGCATGTTCATAGGGTACCTGGTTCGTCCGGTGAGGTTGAGGAAGCGATCGGATTGCAAACTCCCGGTCATGCAATGCTGGAATCATGAGGGAAAGCGCCGTGAGGGTCTGCTCGCGCCGACCAGCGTGAGTGCATCGTCCCAACTCATCGGGAGGGCATCCGTCGTGCAAGAGCACAATTGCACCCGGCCGGACAGAGGCCAGCACTGCACTGACAATCGCGTCCACGCCGGGACGAGACCAGTCTCGCGGGTCTGCCGACCAGTGGAGGGGCGCCAGACCAGCGCTCGCTGACGTAGTGAGCACTGCTTCGGTTCACATGCCATACGGGGCACGCATATATGGCCCGAGTAAATCGAGAAAATTCGGTATGAAAAAGGTATTGGTACTGTCGTCAAAGGTTAAGTAGACGTCGCGACATCCGGCGCGATTGTGGCACTCGTCGCGCGCCGCGGATACGCAATTGAGGACCTTCACAGCTCTGGACCGTTTCGTTCAATTATCGAGCCAGTATGCCGATCCACGGTCGATAGTCCCAACCGAAAGGCTGCGACGGGCACGGTTCCGGTAAGCTTAGGTGGCGCGTCGAGAGATACATCTAAAAGTATGATCATCATGGAGACACGTCTAAACATTGTCGTACTACTTATAAATTTGAAGTATTCGATCAATCAACTTCGATTCCGATTTCCGCAACGAGAGGCTTCACTGTGCAACACAAAAATTGATTTGTAAAATCGATTGCGTTGATGCCTTGCATCTATAGCGTGGATATGTTGAGAAATGGGCTTTAAGGGTTTCGATCTGAATCTGCTCGTTGCGCTCGAGCGCATACCGACGATGCCGGCTCATCGGACAACCATGCGCAAAATCAAGGAAGTACTCCGCCTGAAGTGGGCATGCGATCTCACGCACCGCCAGCGTGCAGGGCGTCCTCAGCGTCGGTCTGGGGACGATCACGCAGTATCTTCAGCTTGCCGCAGCGGCAGGACTGGGCTGGGCGTCGGTCGAACATCTGGAAGAAGACGAGCTTGAGCGTCGCGTCCTGTCGCTCGCGTCGTCACCTTTGCGGTACTCGACTGCGAAAGTCATATCAGTATCTGGTCGTGGTCATGCGCAGATTGCTCTGTCACAAAGGATCATTTAGGCGCGACACGACAGGTAGAGCACACTTGCAATGATTATGACCGTTCCGAGTGCTACCTGTAGAGAAATGACCTCCCCCCAAATCAAATAGTCGAAAATGATTGCCCATACAATGCTAAGGTAACCAAATGAGGCGACGATTGGGGTGGCTACAGTCGCGACTGCGATCGTTAGCATAAGTTGCGCTACACCTGCAGTCAGCCCAAATAGAACCATGTACCCGAAATCCCTTAGATCTGGCGTTACCCAAGCGACGGGAAGTGACACTCCGCTAACAATCGTCGCTATGATTGTGTAATAGAAGACGATTGTCGCTGGCTCGTCAGTTCGCGAGAGTCTCTTGACCTGGATGACTGAACCGGCGCTAAACATAGCACTCAGCAGAATCAGAATCATTGCGCGCAGCGACGCACCATTGGCGCTAAATGGTGAGGAAGCCACCGCGACTCCCGCGAATCCGGACATCGACGCTATCGCCGTAGGTAGACGAAAACGCTCACGCAAGAACACGATGCCGAAAAAGCAGACAAAGATTGCTTCGGTCTCCTTCAGCGTTACAGCGGTTGATAAAGGCAGATATGGCACGCCGGCAATGAAAAATCCTACTGCGGCAAGCCCTGTGACGGCTCTGATGAAATGACCGCCTAAGCGATATATCGTGAGTTCCTTCCATTGAATGCGGCGAGTCCCGAACACGAACGCGGCGGGAATTAATCCGGATAGCATCCGAAAGAACATCATCTCGTTCGCCGGATATCTTGCCGGAATGAGCCTCGCAACCGCATTGCTTATTGCGAAGAGAAGAATCGCGTAGAACATGAACGCAATCCCGCGCAGCTTTCTAAATCGTGTGCGAAAAAGCCGATTTTCGGTTGCCAACTTGTAGCCAGACTGCTCCGATGTCTCAAAAGAATCGTGACTTATATGAGGATTTCTTAACGTGACACGATTCAAACCGACATACCGCAGAAGGCAGAATTTCGTTGTGCGCGTCATCACGAAAAGTTTTCTCATGTTGCGAAGGTCCCGCGAAAAAGGAGTGCCAGCGCGATCGCGTGTGGTAACGAAGCCCACACGGCGCATATCGGCTAACTGTCGGGGCCATTTCAGCGTGGACGGAATTGAGCCGCGTTACGGGACGTCGCGGTTTGTCGAAATATCCCAGGTCGGATAGCTGTCTGCATGCAGCTTTCGCACCATGTCGGCCTGAAAGCTCGAAATCCCCGGTGAACGAACTTTTGGCGCATTTCGCGAAATTGCCTCGGCTGATATGGCCGACGTCGGATTCCCGACAAACGGCGCGCGGTTTGTCGCAAGCGGTGCCTTCGTGTCCCGTCCTGGCGCGCGATTGGGTCTGTAACACTTCACGACGGATGACCCAGTCGCGCAGCGTCGGCTACTACGCGACGACAAATGGAATGAACGCCCCTACGTACAGAGTGGGAGGCTCTATTGGAGGTGTTCGCGGGCCTACGGCACCAGGGCGCCAAATTGAAGATCATTGAGATGTATCCGTCAGCGGAACTCGTGTTGTAAGAAGCTCGCACCAACATACCTACGCGATCCGAGTGCCAAAACACCGTTTTGGCCTTATAACCTTTCCGCACAGATGATTGTTCAACGGTGGTTAATACGCATTGCCTTACAAACACGTCGAGATTCGGACAGATCTAACTCAAGATGCTGGATTTGTAACGTTCGCGACATGATCTGCACTGGACGAGGAATCGCGTCTTGTTCTCCTCACCACATTAACCGGTATATGAGCCGTTTAAAGAGGTGGCCTCGTTCCGCGGTGGCACGTTCGTTGCGTGCCGTCGTCGTGCTAACGCACAACTATTGATCGGCGTTCAGCCTTGCATGACGTCGCAATATTGGGTGGCGTCACAGAAAACTTCTGTTTGTTTATGCGGAGAGGACATGCCATTAAGGTTTCCAGTTTCAATCATCGGTGCCGGAAATTGTGGATGCGCTTTCGCGGCCGATTTGGCTAGTCGTGGATTCGAAGTTCTCCTTTACGGGAAGCCAGATCATCGTCGTAATATTGATGCGATCCGAGCGAACGGTTGCTTGTTGGCTAGCATGGCTATCACGGGTGAGTTTTATCCGACTGTAACTACTGATATGGATGAGGCCGTAAACTTCTCGCGTTTTCTCGTGATTGCTGTTCCAGCATACGCGCATGACGATCTCATTGGTGATCTAAAAGGTTTCGATTTGAGTCGACATGTCATCATAGTCAATAATGCCAATTTTTTTTCCCCAATGGGTTCAAGAGAGCTAAACCCGCAGGCAGTTCTGGAGACAAATTCCTCGCCCTATGCGTCGTCGGTCAGGGACGGCGAAGTCCGGATCACTGGAATTAAGAATTGTTTGCCGATTGCTGCTTTTTCGAACGCCATGGATGAGAAACAGTTATCGCAAATCACCGCAATCTTTCCGGAAAGGCTCTTGTGGTGGGATAACATTTTCGCAATTGGAATGCAGTCGAATAATGGTGTCATCCATCCTGTCGGGGGTATTTTAAATACGGGATGGATAGAAAGTACAAAAGGAGATTTTTTCTTCTATCGTGACGGGATCTCACCCTCTGTCGGAAGGGTCATAGAGGCGTTGGACAATGAGCGATTGAAAATCGGAGAGGCTTTCGGTTTTCGACTGCCGACAGTCCTCGAGGAAATGATCGGCTTTTACGGCGGAGATTGTGCCAACTTCTCCGATTTCGCTTTCCAATCGAAAACTCATAACTCCACGAAGGTCAAAACGCCTAATCGTATGCAACATAGATATATATGTGAAGATATTCCATATATCCTGGTCCCGTGGTACGAACTCGGCGCCAGAGTGGGCATAGAGTCTCGGGCAATCAAAGCCGTGATTGAAATCGCTTCCTCCATCAACGGCGTTAACTATTTTCAAACTGGCCGTAATCTGAAGCGCCTCGGTGTAGACCACATGTCGAAGGCGGAGCTTTTGCGATTCGTAGATAGCGCGACTTTCCGATTGCCGTTAGCTTCGGCTACCAAGAAGTGACAGGATCCATCGGGTAACTTGAATCGCCTTCGGAATCGTGGAGGCCGCCTGGTTTAAGTCGATACCGGCTGCAACAGTATTGTTGAATTGCCGGTAGTAGTTTGCTTCAGCATCGTCAGGCGGGGCGGGATATGGTTGAGCCGTTCCATCACCCTATGGCAGTTGGGCGCCGAAGAAAGGGCCGACGCAGGCACGCGCTGATGCGACGAACGCGCGCCTACATGTGCAAGCGCAAACACACTCGCAGGAGATCACCGCGGAGGGCCGGCATGTGGGTGCGCTTGTGAGGACGCTCTCCGCTTCTGTAGGAACCGGGCTGGCGCAAGGCGCCGCCCAACAGGTTCGCTCGGAACGTGGACGAACGTCAATCGAGCGATATCTGGCCCGGTTTAGAATTTATGACGCAGGCCGACGCGCGCAACCACCTGATTGCGATTCGACGATACGTCATCGGCCACCGGCACAAAGGCGAAGTCGAGGGCGCTGCCAGTACGGTCACCACCGACGTGCTGATACGCACTCTGTACATAGACGTCCGTGCGCTTTGACAGTGAGTAATCAGCCATCAGCCCCGCAGTTTCGTAATTCGGCTGTAGCTTTCCAGTGGTGGCGTTGAAACCGCTCAGGGTGTACGTATACATCGCCCCGACGAAGAAGGCTGGCGTGAACTGGTACTTGCCGTTGATTTCGAAATTCTGGTAACGCAGGTTGGAAAGCGTGCCCGAGGCTGGCGTAATCTTGCCGACGTATCCCGAAGACACCGGATCGGCGACGAAGGTATTCGAATACGAGATGCCCACGTTGGCCGAACCGAACGTGTAGGTTGCCCCCGCGCCGAAGATGCGCAGCTTGTTCCCCAGAAAATTTTCATCCGCAGCGGGATTGTTCCCGATTGCACCACCGGCGGTGGACGACTGGTTGTTCGCCTGCAGATAGGCGGCTTCCAGCAGCAGGCCGCCTATGACGTATTGGACGCCCATGCTGTACGCGCGATTGTTGGCGAAGTTGGTGTCGTTGCTAAAGCTGTACGTGCCGCCAAATCTAAAGCCGGCAATCTCGGGGCTTGTGTACTTGACAGTATTGTTGACACGGAAGGTGTTGTCCGTGTTGTCGTTGTCGTACGGATGGGAGAACATGCCCCCGCCCCATGTGCCATTCGCCGTCGTTTGAGCCAGATAGTTGACGACGGAGTCGTACTGTCGACCGAGAGTAACCGTCCCGTATTGGTTGGATGCGACGCCGACCCACGCCTCTCGCCCAAACATCAGGCCACCCTGACCGAGCTTGCCATTATTGACATTAAAGCCGCTCTCCAACTGGAAAACTGCCTTGAGACCGCCGCCGAGATCCTCCGCTCCCTTCAAGCCCCAACGACTCCCTTGGACCGTACCGCTCTGGAGCTCGAACAGCTTGTCGCCACCGACGTTATTCGTATAGTTGATTCCTTCATCGATCAGACCGTAGAGCGTCACCGTACTTTGGGCCATTGCGGGAGCTGCGGCGGCTGACATCACGAAAGCTGCAAAAATTTTTATTTTCATTGAGGTTTCCAAACCTTATATTGTGGGTCTCGATGCTTTTTTATGCGCAACCTTGGGTCGGGCACGCGGTCTGTTTTGCTGGGCAGTTGACGTCGATTAACTGCCGTAAATGTCGAACGTGAAGTACTTCTTTGCAATTCGGTTATACGTCCCGTCCTTGCGGAGACTGTCGATCGCACCGTTGATTGCTTCGAGCAGGGCCCTGTCACGCTTTCTCACACCGATGCTGACGCCGGGACCGAAGATGGCGGCGTCGTGGACGGCCGGACCTCGCGCGAAACCGAAATCACGACCCTGCGCAGTATTCAGGAATCCCGACTCAGCCGTCGGCCCCGAAACCAGTGCCGCATCGAGCCGCCGACCGCGAGGTCATTCCATACCTGGTCTTGCGAAGGGTAGGGCACAATGTCAACTCCATTCGTCCAATGCTTCCGTGCATAGGCTTCCTGTGTGCTTCCCTGCAAGACTCCGATATGCTTTTCGTTGAGCGATTTGGGCATTGCCACCAGAGCCGAGCCGCCCCTTACAACCAGCGCTTCGAAGTTGGCGTATATCTTGTGGCTGAAACCGATTGCCTTCGCGCGCTTCTCGGTCTGCGACATTGACGAATTGATCGCGTCGAACTTGCGGGCCTGCAACGCGGGAATCATGCCGTCGAACGGGTTTTCAACCCGGACGCACTTCACCTTGAGCTTCGCGCAAATTGCATTACCCAGATCGATGTCAAATCCAACGAGCTCGCCACTCGAGGTTGTCGACTCAATTGGCGGGTAAGCGCTGTCGACTCCGAATTAAGTTCCTTTCCATCGTACGCGAATGCCGCAACCGGAATGGACGTTGCGCACAGGGCGACCAGCAGCGTTTTAGTCTTCATTTTGGTTTCTCATAAACTCCAGGTCGGATTTGCGTCATAGTACTTCTGCTTCTATCGCGTCGGTGGCGTCGGACTCGGACGCCCATCGAGCGCCGCGCCGGATGTAATGGCATCTAGGTTGGAACGGCATAGCCGTCGACCACAAGCCTCTTGAGGGTGTCGATTTGAAGCGGTCCAATCGCGGGAAGAATGTCGTTGTCCGCCACAAAGTCCCGACCGTAACAAGCGCCGAGAATTACCACGCCGCCCTCGTGCAAGGGTGCTCTCACCCCAGCCAGGTCGGCGAGTCGAAGCGTCGGTACCAACCCGAACGGCACGTCTTCGAGCACGTAGCGCGTGGCGATGTCTCTCGGGCCGAGCGGATCACTCCCTTGCCGGACCAGTTGCTCCGATATTGCCGAAAGTGAGTCACCAACCACGCCAAAGGACAGCCTGCAATGATCAAAGGTCGTTCTCACTGACTTTCCGAATGCTGCTGCGATGGTAAGTCTCTCTTGGTCTAGAGCCTCAAGGAGCCTCCCGACTGTCGGTGTCAGATTGGAGTTTTGGCTCCAGCTTTCGCCCTTCTCAATACGGGTCAAGTTGGCTAGCGCAATACCCATGTGATCTTGCGGATTAATGTTGCTGAGCGTCAGCGTCAGCATGTCGTCCTTCAGTGCGAACCGGTCTCCGAAGAGTGAAACGCAAGTGGTATGAATCCGGTGGATGTGGCGGCTTGGAAATGCAACCATGTCGACCTTGGCGCGGATCGTGCCTACCGTGATAGCTCTCGCAGACTGAGTCTTGCACGTTAGCACCGTGGTGCTCCAAGCTGCTATGGGGATGACGAGCCCCCGCGCCGCAAGGCGCCGGGAAATGTAGAGAGCGGCAAATGAAAGATGAGCGCTGATGATTACGCTATGGTGTGCGCGGATATGAGGGATGATGCTGTCGAGGACGAATCGGTATCCGTAGGCCGGCAATGCCAAAATAATGACATCGGCGTCGCCAACATCTTCCGCTTTCCCGCAGACTTCCAAGTAGAACTCTCCCTCGACCGCTCCCTTCACGTGAAGGGGGAGTCCAGCAACGAAGTCTGCAGTCCGGGCTCCCGATGGAGACCAAACTTTCGGTTTATGTCCATTCTGTATGAGATACGCCGCATAACCCAAAGCGATTGCGCCGGCTCCCACGATTGTCACTTGCATGTACCTTCTACCTTGGAATAGTCCACTGGCCGTGCACGACCTGGGCGGTTATGTACTAAATTTCTCAGCCCAAGCCCGAACCCATCGTCTTTAGGAGAGGGCAAACGAAACGTCACGTAGACGTTCTTCGCATATGAGATAGCATCGATCTGCAAAACTACATTGAGTGTGGTGGGTTTTGGTGCTCAATGCGATGCTCTTACGTGCGAAAACACTATCGGTTGCAAGACAAGCGTTTGTCCTTGTAAAGGCTTTTATTGGCTGCATCAAACTGCGGCAGAAAAGGCACGTTCCGTCTTATCCAGTGAGAAGCAAAGCTAATGGGGCTCAGAATAGAGAGGCAAAAATCTCGTGTCAAAGTCCGGTTTGATCGTGGATGTATTCTGGGAGGTTATGGGTGCGGAGCTGCCTTTAGGGAAGCGAGCAACTCAGGCAGTTCACCTCGCACCTTTGCTCCAAGCCATTTATCTTCATCGTTTCAGCAACGTCTGCAGCTTCGTGATCTCCCGCGCTGGACGTCGAGATCAGTGCATCATTCGGTACGCTGCGCGTGGAAAGGGGCTTCGGTCCCGGAAAAAAACGGCATCCCGTCCGTAGTGCACCGACATATCCTCGCCTTTTTCTGGCGTTTATGCAGAGACGATGTACTCGCCAATAGACCCTGCATTTCGTTAAATGCTCGGGAGAAATCAATGCAGCGCTATAACCTTCTGGAATGTTGACGTTTGAAAATCGGACTTTGATTTTTCGACGAGACGCGCCTAACATGTCTCGTCACTCGAGTGAGCATCGGGAGGGTTGGCTGTAGCATCAGCGCGTAATTGTTATTAAGGACGGTCGGGCGTCGCAGATCGGCGTAGATGTTGCCAGAGGTGGTCGGGTTCGGGTTACTTGCGAAAAGCGGCATTCCGATTTTTCACGGCAAGTACTCGCATGCTCATTGACAAAGCTTCGAGTCCCCTTGGAGACGTTACGACCTGTCCGTCGTATCCGTGGCGACGACCAGGGGCTTCCATCGGATCCCTGGGCGGTCGCACGCGGTGCAATCATTTTGAACATGGATTTGTGCGTTACGCACGTTTGGTCGGTCACATAATTCTGGAACGTCATGAACAATCCTCCGCCTGATGACGAGCTTTCTCTGCAGCAAAGCACGATTCATCGTATTGCATCTTATGTCGTCGAAGCTCGCGGTAGGCGGGTGTCCGGGGTTGCCAGGGAATCTGCGCTAAAACGCATCCTCGACCTCTTATGCGCGGTGGGGGCAGGGGCTAGCGAGCCAGGTGCTGTCGCGATTCGCGCGACAGCATGTAAATATCTGGGATCGGGCGATATACCGATGTGGTTCACGGGAACGGGCAGTTCGGTCGTCGGTGCTGCGTGGGCGAATAGCGCGGCTGCGTCGGTGCTAGATCTCGACGACGGGCATCGACGCGCGCGCGGGCACCCGGGCGCGGCGGTCATTCCGGTGGCCTTTGCGGTTGCGGCTGAAATGGGAGCCGGGCTGGAAGATTTGATTGCGTCAATTGTCATCGGTTATGAAGTCGGCGTATCGATCGCTGCGGCCCGTACAACATACGGTACGACAGGTACGTGGTCATCCTACGCAGTTGTCGCAACTGCCGCGGCCTTGAGGTGTGCCTCGTGTAGTGTAGTCGAGCATGCGTTGGCTATCGCAGGCGAAAGCGCGCCCAATTCGTCGTTCATGAGCGCGCCACCGCTCTCCTTCCCAACACCGGAGAGCAGCGACATTAAGGAGGGCATACCATGGTCCGTAGTGACCGGGATGCTCGCGCTCGATCTCGCAGAAGGCGGGTTCACCGGTCCCCGGAACATACTTGACAGCGGTCTGCTCTATAGGTTTGCCGACGTATCGCCCCTCGGGGAGTCTCTGCATATCTGCAACGCCTACTACAAGCTCTATTGCTGCTGCCGGCACGTTCACCCACCCTTGGAAGCCACCCTGAGGCTGATCGAGCAATATCGACTCGACGCGAAGGCGATTGAGGCGATCGACATCGAGACGTACGGCGGCGCGCTGCGCATCGCGAATCAGACCTGCCCAGCGACCCTTGTTGACGTTCAGTACAGCATCCCTTATTGCGTGGCCCTCGCCGCCCTCGCGGGACGAGAGTCGCTTTTGCCCCTCACGATAGACTGCTTAACTTACGAGGGAGTGAGCGCACTCGCCAACAAGGTCTCGCTAACGGTCGACGCCGAAATTGATAAACAATTCCCTGCCAGAACACTCGCGCGAGTCACGATCGTGTGCGGGGGACGTCGGTATGTATCGGAGGTTACCGAGCCACGCGGCGAAGCCGGTGACTCCCTCTCTTGGGAAGAACTCAAGGCAAAGTACGTTGCGGCGACGCGGTTTCACGCCACTGGTGCGCAGCAGGAGCAACTGCTCGCCGCGGTTGAAGAACTGCGCTCAAAAGCTGACCTGGAGCCGTTAAAGGCCTGTATGAGTACTTCGTTCGAAAATAGTATTGCGCGTGCCGAATGCCTAAGAAGCTCTAATAATATGATTTTTGGGGGGGATAACTTCAAGCATTGAGGTTAGCCTCATCATCGTTTCGGTGATGAAATGCGTGCGAATCGGCGAAGACATCCGGGAGAAGCTCGACTACGCACCGGGTGTATTTACGTTAGAGGGACATATCGGGGGCAAATGGTATGCCGCCTCGGCTACAGCGGTGCGAGCTTCGTGCGCTTTACCGCCGGCGAAGACGCGCGTATCGGCCGGTGGCTTACTACGCTTCGCGCAACTCAATAGGCAAGACCCGCACGCAATCTCAAGGACATCCTCACGCGCCTTGCCCACGAGGGCCAGCCCATCGCCGCATTATTGCCGCATCGCTGGCAGCCCGAGGCAAGCCAGCGCCTACCTCGCCCGTCAAGAGATCATTGGTCGCTTATGACATTGGTAGGTAAGCACCTCACGACGGCCGTCCGCAACGCGGCGTTCGCATGAGGCATGATGGGGAATCGGGCTACATGATTTTCACTGGCTAGCAATCAATCGGCAGACGCCGCTGGGCCAGCCTGCCGAGCCAG
>NZ_VZQP01000033.1:0-95601 GCF_014397655.1 Paraburkholderia sp. UCT31 | reverse complement strand
ACCCCCGACCCGGCCGCCGCGCAAGCCGCGACGCCCAGCGCTCCCGCCGCGCCCGCGCCGCTGACCGACGTCGACGTGGCCGCCGTGATGGATCAACTCGTCAGCGAAAGCGGACAGACGTTGAACTGGCGTACGTCGATTGTCGACACGATGAAGGCACTCGGCGTCGACAGCAGTCTCGAACACCGCAAGCAACTTGCCCAGGAATTGAAGTACAGCGGGGACATGAACGACTCCGCGAGCATGAACATCTGGCTGCACAAGCAGGTGATGCAGGCGCTCGCGGCAAACGGCGGCAAGCTGCCGCCCGATCTGGCAAGTTAAGCAGGACGAAGCAGGCGTTTCGCAGTAAGCGAGGCGCAGTGGAAGTCGCGCAGTAAAAATCACGCAGTAAAAATCAAACCCTCAGTCCAGGTTGCCCGGTCGAAGCACGAAACCGGGCAACCGGACACTTCTCCGCTCGGCAATCAATGCTCGCACAATCGACTATCGAGAGCGCGCACTGCGCGCGCCCGCGACAGCACGATTGCCATCAGCCCACGTATCGAAACGCGGGTGACGAAACACATTGCGATGGAATAGACGCGGCTATTGCGCCGCGGTGAGCTTGAGTCCCGGCCGCAACGGCTGGGGAGGCTCCAGAGGAGCCTTGCGTTCGTCCGATACCTGTTCGATTCCCTTTCTCGTGACTTCTTCGAGGAAGGTCAGGCGAGCCCGATAGTAATCGGCACGCAGCTGTGCGTCGAGCACGAGCTGTTCGGCCTGAAACAGTTCCATGCGCAAGTTGTTCAGCGCGCGTTCGGCCTGTTTCTCGGGAGTAGGAGCATGTTGTGAAGCCCAGTTAGCAAGCCACCTTATCATGGTGAAGACCTCCTTGAGTTCAATGCTCTGCTGCGACAAAGGCTATCAAATTGTGGATGCGGCGTGTGTTAAATCGCTTCAGGCGTTGCTTATTGTGCGAGCTACCGTGGGTCGTCGCACGATCGACTTCACCGCCGCGCCTTGACTACTGATACCACAACACGCGCGAGGCGAAAAAAGCCCGCACAGCGAAGGCGGGCAATCCCACTCTCTTTGAAAGCGTGTCACGAGGATGACACGCCACAAGTTTAGAGCTCGTGCAACCCCAACGTCCGTGTGCTGGCGATCACTTTGCGCGAATATATCGATCTCCAATCATGCGTCGCGCGTTATTGCAGCTCTTGAAGCGCTGCCACATTTTTCGCAATGGCCCGCGCGAACTGCGCGATCTGCCGGCCCTGCTCGATCAGATCCATGGCGATCCGGAACGTGACCACGTCCGCCTTGTCCGCCAGTTGAAGCTTCGCGAGCACGACCTGACGCGCGGTCGCGGCGAGCTTGTCGATGCCGGCCTTCGCGTCGACGACCTTCGCGACCTCTTCCGGATCGCGCGTCTCGATCGTGCGGATCGCCTGCTCGAGATTGCGGATCACCGCCTCGGTAAACTGCGTGGTCGCCGCATCGCGCAGACGCAGCAGATCGATCTGCTGCGTCATTCGTTGTTGTCCGACCGTCATCAGCGTCATGCCGACAATGCCGCTGATGCTTTCCAGATGACTCGTGACCTGCGTGTAGCCGACCACCTGCTGACCTTCTTCCTCCGAGTGCTGCCGCTGCGACAGGCGGCCGATATATTGAAGAATCTCGAAGGCCAGCCGGTCGCTTTCCTTGTCCTGATCGAGCATCTGATTGATCTCTTCCATCGTGCCGGTCGACACCATTTGCGAGCCGCGTTGCACAACGTCGAGCACCTGCGCACCGAGCCGGGTCAGCTCGATACGCACGCGTTGCAGTGCAAGCGCCGGCACCGCCAGCGACGTCTCGTCGAGATACTGCGGATCACCCGCGGGTTTGGCGGCCTTCGCGCGCTTCGGCACGACCAGTTGCGCGAGCCGCGCGATCGGACCGGCAAACCAGATCAGCAGCAGCGTGTTCGCCACGCTGAACAGCGTATGCACATTGGCTACCTGACGCGGCGCCTCGGCCGCGAGGCGTGCAAGCCCTTGCAGTTCCGGATGCGACGGCGATATCCAGCGCACGACCTCCGCCATCTGCGGAATCAGGAAGAGCGCAATCACGACGCCGAGCACATTGAAGATCAGATGCACGACGCCGACCTGCAACGCTTCCGGTGGCTTGCCGATCGAGGCGAGCAGTGCCGTGCCGCAGGTGCCGACATTCGCGCCGAGAATCAGCGTGATGGCGGCTTCGAGCGGCATCAAGCCCTGGCCGCTCAACGCAATCACGACCGCGAGCGTCGCCGCCGAGCTTTGCACAACCGCGGTGAAGACCGCCCCCACGATGACGCCGACGAGCGGATTGCGCATGTCCTGCATCGCGTCGATGAACGGCTGATAGGTGCGCAGCGGATGCGTGGACTCGCCCATCAGCTGGATGCCCATGAACAGCAGTCCTAGCCCCATTACGACGCGTCCGATCTGCCGCAGCAGCTCGCGCGGGGCAAACGCGTGCAGCACGAAGCCGATCGACAGCATGTACGGCGTCAGACGCGAAACGTCGAAGGCGATGATCTGCGCGGTGACGGTCGAGCCGATGTTCGCGCCCATGATCATCGGCACCGCCTGGGTCAACGTCATCAGGCCGGCGGACACGAAACCGACCAGCAGCACCGTCGTGATGGTCGACGAATTCAGCAGCGCGGTCACGACGGCGCCCGCCACCACGCCGCGAAACCGGCTTGCGGTCAGCACGCCGATCAGCGACTGCAGTTTCGATCCCGCGATCGCCTTCAGGCCGCCGGTCAAGAACTCCAGACCGAGAAGAAACAGCGCGAGGCCGCCAATCAACAGCCCGAAGATCCCAAGGAAGTTCAACCTGTCGGGATCGATGTCAGCAAGATAATCAGTCATCCTGATGTGCCTCTGATGATCACACGAATAGACGCGGGAGCGAGGGACGGCTTCGCGCCCTGCATCGACGACCGTGCAGGCAGTCTGCCGCACGGTGTCCGGGGCAGGTACTTAAGGCTAACGCTAAGGGTAAGAGGAAGACGGCGCGCAGGCAAGGACGGGAGGGCGGCCGGCAGTCTCGAGCGACCCCGGAGTTCGCAAAGCATGCAACCCGCAATCGACGTAATTCATTGCCCCGTCAAGCAACGATTCCACCCCTGATTTGGCAGTTAACCCGTAGGTGAAAATGCCCATCGTCCCAGCCATTGGCCGCTGCCAATAATAGGTCCATCCTCCAATCAAACGTGCTCAACTCACCCAAACAAGAAGGAGGACTTATGGCAAACCGTGTTGCATACGTAACCGGCGGCATGGGCGGTATCGGAACCGCCATTTGCCAGCGCTTGCACAAAGAGAACTACACCGTCATCGCGGGCTGCGGCCCGAACTCGGCGCGCAAAGCCCGATGGCTGGAAGATCAGAAAGCGCTCGGCTATAACTTCGTCGCATCGGAAGGCAACGTCGCGGATTGGGAGTCCACCGCGAAAGCGTTCGAGAAGGTCAGGAAAGAAGTTGGTGAAGTCGACGTGCTCGTCAACAACGCGGGCATCACGCGCGACGGCATGTTCCGCAAGATGACGTTCGAAGACTGGGAAGCGGTGATCGACACCAATCTCACGAGCCTGTTCAACGTGACCAAACAGGTCATCGAGGGCATGGTCGGCCGAGGCTTTGGGCGCATCATCAACATCTCGTCGGTCAACGGCCAGAAAGGCCAGTTCGGGCAAACCAACTACTCCACGGCCAAGGCCGGCATTCATGGCTTTACGATGTCACTCGCGCAGGAAGTGGCGACCAAGGGCGTGACGGTCAACACCGTGTCGCCGGGCTACATCGGCACCGACATGGTCAAGGCCATCCGTCCGGAAGTACTGGAAAAAATCGTCGCGACAATTCCGGTACGGCGTCTCGGCACGCCGGAAGAGATTGCGTCGATCGTCGCGTGGATCGCGTCGGATCAAGCGGGCTTTGCGACCGGGGCGGATTTCTCGCTGAACGGCGGTCTGCATATGGGCTAGCGGGAACGGCGCCGCGTCGCGCGCGGCGCAGCCGTTTTCCGTTATGGACGTTGTCAGGTTCCGTGATGGTGTAGCGGCCGGCTCGCGCCGGCCGCCTCAGTGAGCTTATGACCAGAAAAGCGAGCCCTGCTCGCGCTGCACCCGCGAAGTCGCCGCGCACGCACCCGAAGGCTATGCTGCGCCCGATCGTACCTGCCAAAGCAGGCGAAATTTCGCTCGACTATCACATGACGCTCGAGGCATTACGCAGCGGCGCCGCCAACCAATATCACGTCGGCAGCATGGCACAGGCCATTTACATGGCGATGCTACTGAATCAGCGCGGCTATGGTTCGGCCGTACCCGAGCTGTTTCGCGACGCGGAGGGCGCGATTCTGCGCTGCCGGCAGGCGGGACTCGAAACGGGCATCTGCGTGGTCGATCACGACGCCTACGCGCTACTCGGTCAGGTTCTCACGCTCTTCGATCAGCAACTCGCGGCGGCGCCAGTACGGGAGTTGATCGCGGTCAATGCGAAGCTGAAGACGCTGTTCAGCGCCGCCAATCTCCACTGCGACGGTAACGAGAACACCGCATGACGAGGCGCGTTGGCATTTACTTGCGCAATGCGCCGCGCACGCTCGACACATCGTTTCGCGTGACCGGTCCGGCCGCATTTCCCCATGTGGTCCGAACAAACGTGAGCACGCGCGCCATTTCGGTGTCCGTCAGCTTGCCGGCGAAAGACGGCATCTTGCGCGGCTCCGGTCCCGACTCGGTATGCGGACTGCCCCCGCCTTCGACCAGCAAGCGCACCAATGACGCGCTCGACGCCGACAACACCGCGGGGTTGCCCGCGAGGCGCGGATACTTGTTCGGCACCCCCGCCCCATCCATCTGATGACAGCGCGCGCAATACGATGCGTAAATGCCCGCGCCGGGTCTTTCCACATCCCCGGTTTTCAGCGCCCGTACGGTTTGCTGCGCGGCGGCGGAGCGGGCGTTGAAATAGCCGCTTGGCGCGCGCGGCGGCAGGCTCTTCAAATACGCGGCGATCGCCGCGAGATCGTCGTCGTTCAGGTACTGCGTGCTGTCTTCGACGACCTGAACCATGCTGCCGAACGGGATGAGTCCGCCGCCGTGGCCGTTTCGAAGGAACTCGACGATGTCGGTCGCGGAACTGCGGCCGAGCCCCGAGCCCGGGTCGGCGCTCAGGTTCGGCGCGAACCAGTGATCGTTGATGCCTCCCGTCAGATAGGCCGATGCCGACTCGTCATAGCCGCGCTCTTCGTACGCCGGTCCGCGCGGCGTGTGGCAGGCGCCACAATGGCCGAGCGATTGCACCAGATACGCGCCGCGATTCCATTGCGCATCGCGTTTCGCATCGGCTTTGAACTGGCCTTTCGGCGCGAATGCCCAGTCCCAGAACATCAATACCCAGCGCTGATTGAATGGAAACGGCAAGCGCGTTTGCGGGGCAGGGGCCGCGACCGGTTGCACGCCGTGCATGAAGTATGCGTAGAGAGCATGCATGTCGTCATCGGTGATCTTCGCGAACGACGGGTACGGCATCGCCGGATAAAGCCGCTTGCCCCCGGGCGCGATGCCCTCGCGCAACGCGCGCGCGAAGTCGTCATAGCTATAGCGGCCGATGCCGTATTGCGGATCCGGCGTGATGTTCGACGTATAGATCGTGCCGAACGGCGAACCCATGCCGAGGCCGCCGGCAAACGGCGGTGTGGCCTCAGGCGCCGCGCCCGGATGCGGCACGCGCGGCGCGGCGGTGTGGCAACCGGCGCAATCGGCGGCTTTGGCGAGATATGCGCCGCGCGCGACCTGCGCGGCGTCGGTGGAGGCGCTGGCGGCGTTTGCGGTCGCTGCTATCGTCAGCGGGCATGCGGCCGCGATGGCGAACCTGACCGCGTTGAGAACGTCGCGCTTCATCACCACCACCTGCACGGCGACACGATCGCGACCGCGGCATCCGTTGCGATCAATGCGAACAGAAACAGCGTGCTGCACATCACCGCGACGTGCGTCAGAAACCAGTCGAGTTCGGCACGCGTGCGGCGCTCGCCGTTCAGCGCACCGAACTTCAGTGGCGCGACGCGGCGCAAATTGCGCCACGCGACCCACGTGCCGAACGCGCCCGCGATCAGACACACGGTGCCGAGCGCGACGAGCGCCGGACGCATCCACGACACGAGCGGCGCGCCGAGCGGATGGTTGTACGGATAGCAGGCCTGCGCCGCGAGCGCTTCCGCGAGCATCATCTGCAACAGCCACGCGAACGGCGCCGCGAGCAGACCGATCAGCACGTAGGGCATCGAGATGTGCGAGTCTCTGGGCGCTGTCGTCATGACCACTCCCGGAACAGATACGGCGTCAGATACAGCGTGCTGAAAATGAACAGCCAGACGACATCGACGAAGTGCCAATACAGCCCACCGACCGACAGCGCCGCGCAGCGTTTGTCGTCGAAATAGCCGAGCGCGGTCCAGATCGCCAGCAGCGTCAGCACGACGATCCCGACCAGTACGTGCGCCATGTGAAAGCCGGTAATCGTGAAGTACAGCGAACCATAGAGATGCGAGGTCAGCCCGTACGGGTGGTTGTGCCATTCGCGCAACTGAATGCCCAGGAAGATGCAGCCCAGCACGATGCCCACCGCCATCGACGCGACACCGAGCCGTAATCGCCGCCGACGCACGCAGCGCTCGCAGAACCAGACGAACACGCTGCTCGATAGCAGAATGACCGTATTCGCGCTGCCGAGCCCGAGCTTCGGCAATCCTTCCGGCGGCCAATGCTGCTGGCTTTGCGAGGCCAGATACAGATACGAGAAGATCAGATAGCCGAACAGCGCGCCTTCGGTCGTGATCAGCGTGAAGCAGCCCCACCAGCCGCCCGATCGCTCGCCCGCGCTGCCAACCGGCAACGCACGTGCGGTCTCGTCCGGTTCGCTCGACGAGCGATTGAGATCCAGTGCATCGCTCATGTCAGCCTCCCGCATCCTCGAGCGCGACCGGCTCGCGCTGGATCAGCGCGCGCTCGGGCCACAGCCACGTGATGATCGAGACCGCGCAGCCGGCCAGCATCGCCCCCACGAACACCCAGGCGGTCAACGCGAGCCCCGCGAACAGTAGCGCGGCAAAGACCGCGAGCCAGAACGGCGCGTACGAATCTTCGGGCATCTTCAGGATCACGTCGGGACTCGCCTCGAGCGCGGTCGTGCCCAACGCTTCGCGACCGTGCGCGAGCAGATAGCCTTCGTCGAGTTGCGAGCGTGTTTGAACCGCGTCGCCCGGCTCTTCGATCCGGCCTTCCCACAACGGATGCCGGCTCGCGAGCGTCGGCACCACCGCGAAGTTGTACGGCGGCGGCGGCGAGCTGATCGACCATTCGAGCGTCGGCGCGTCCCACGGATTGTTGCCGGCGACCTTTCCGCGCCTCAGGCTCACCGCGATATCGATCAGAAACAGCAGCACGCCGGCCGCAAACAGGAACGAACCGAGCGACGTGACGAGATTCACCGTGTTCCAGCCCATGTCGGCGGGATACGTGTACATGCGGCGCGGCATGCCGAGCAGTCCCGCGATATGCATCGGAAAGAACGCGACGTTGAAGCCGATGAAGAGCACCCAGAACGCGAGCTTGCCGAGACGCTCGTTCGTCATCCTGCCGGTGAATTTTGGAAACCAGAAGTAGATGCCGCCGATCACCGGAAATACGTTGATGCCAAGCAGCACGTAGTGCAGATGCGCGACGACGAAGTACGTGTCGGTGAGTTGCCAGTCGAACGGCACCGCGGCCGTCATCACGCCGGAGACGCCGCCGATCACGAACAGCAGCACGAAGCCCGCGAAAAACAGGAACGGCACGCGATACACGGGGCGACCGGTCCAGATCGTCGCGACCCAGGCGAACGTCGCGACCGCGCTCGGCACCGCGATGACCATGCTGGCCGAGCCGAAGAACGACAGCGCGAGCGCGGGGATACCGGTCGCGAACATATGGTGAATCCACACGGCAAAGCCGACCACCATCGTCGCGACCGTCGCCAACGCGACCGGCCCATAACCGACCAGCGGCCGGCGGCAAAAGACCGGCAACGCATCCGACACGATACCCATGGCCGGCAACACGACCACGTAGACCCACGGGTGCGCGAAAATCCAGAACAGGTGCTGCCAGAGCAGCGGCCGCCCGCTATTGAGCACGTCGAAGAAATGCGTGCCGATGCGGCGGTCCATCCACAGCATCAGAAACGCGAGGCTCACCGACGGCACCGCCAACAGATTGCCGGCCGACGCGGTCAGCGTGCCCCACACGAGCACCGGCACGCGATCGAGCGACATGCCCGGCGCGCGCATCCTCAGCAGCGTGACGACGAAGTTCATCGCGCCGACCGTCGTCGAAATGCCGAGCAGCACCATGCCCAGCGCGTACACGTCGATATTCGGGCCGTTGCTGTACTCGAGGCCGGACAGCGGCACGTAGTTGAACCAGCCGGCGTCGGGGGCCTGTCCCGTCGGAAAACTCGCATACAGGAAGATGCCGGCGAACAGGAACACCCAATACGACAGCGCGTTCAGGCGCGGAAAGGCCATGTCGCGCGCGCCGAGCACGAGCGGCCATAGATAGTTCGAGAAGCCGGACAGAACGGGCAGCGCGTATAGAAAGATCATCGTCAGTCCGTGCATCGTGAACAGCTGGTTGTACTGTTCGGGCGTCAGCACCGTTGCGTTGGGGCGCGCCAGTTGAACGCGCATGATCAGCGCTTCGACGCCGCCCATCAGCAGAAAGATGAACGCGGTCACCAGGTAGCGCAAGCCGATGGTCTTGTGATCGACCGTCGAGAACCAGCCGCGCCAGCCGGGCCGCGACTCCCAGATTTCGCGCAGCCGCTTTTCCTGCTCGCTGCCGGGCTCGACACGGCCGCGCCGCGGCGTGCGGGTCAGCGCGGGTGGCGAAGCGGAAGCGGGATGATCGGACATTGAACGGGCTCCTCGAGTGCGATGCGCTTCAATGCAGCGTCGCGAGATACGCCGACAACGCGGCGGCCTCGCTGGTGGTCAGCGCGATACTGGGCATCAATGCATCGGGTTTGATCCGCTGGGCGTGCTCGATCCAGTCGAGCAGATGGTCGGGCGTGTTGCTGAGCGCGCCTGCCGCGATCGTGCGACGCGAACCGAGATGGGTCAGATCGGGCGCCTGCACGCCAGTCGCCTTGGTGCCGCGAATCGTGTGGCAACCCGCGCAGCGCTCCTCGAACAGATGCTGGCCGGCCGCGACGGCCGCGTCGCCCGTGGGCACGGTGGCCGCGCGTCCCTGCGCGTCGCGCCACGCGTTGAACGCCGCGGCGTCCTGCGCGATCACTTCGAACGCCATATGCGCGTGCTGCGCGCCGCAGAACTGCGAGCACTGCCCACGATAAATACCGGGACGGTCCGCCTGCAGCCACTGCTCGTTGGTTTGGCCTGGAATCGTCTGCGTCTTGCCCGCGAGTTGCGGTACCCAGAAAGCGTGCACGACGTCCGCGCTTTTGAGCTCGATCTTCACCGGCTCACCGACCGGAATATGAATCTCGTTCGCCGTGGTGAAGTTGCGGGCGGGGTTCGGATCGTCGCGGTAATCGGCTTTCCACCACCAGTCGTAAGCGGTCACGGTGATGGTCAATTGCGGATACGACGCGGGCGACGCCACCGATTCGAGCGTGATCAATGCATAGACCAGCATCGCCAACAGCACGACCGACGACACCGCGGTGCCGATGAACACCCAGCGGATGCCGCCGGGCTCGGCGCTCAGCGCATCCGGTTGCGCCGCGGGACGCTTGCGGACCATCGCGCCGATCAACAGGCCAGCGACGATCAGCGTGACCAGCGTCACGATCGCGGTGAAAACCCAGCCGAGGTACAGCGTCGGACGAGCCGCCGGGCCAGCCGCGTGCAGGAAGTAGTTCAGCGGCGCCACCGTGTTCGCGTGTGCGGAGTTCGCGAAACCGATAGCCAGCGCCGGTAACAACGTGACGCTGCCGCGCCTGACGCGCCGGCCTGACGTTCCGGATGCTTCCGCTGCTGCCACTGAGAACCCCGCTGACAGTGATGACCTTTCGACACGCGCCGTCCCCTGCGAACGAGGCGACGTCCGAGCACATCAGCAAAAATCAGGCCGCGTCTGCCGAGGGTGCGGGCGTGAGGTTCGCGCTGACTCGAACAGGTCAGCAGAAGGGTGCATTCGCTCGGTTATGCGAACGCGTGGACGAGCTGTTGCGTAGGCAGGAATTGTCGGTGCGGAAAATTTTTTAATATTGGCTTTCTCAATATAAATCGCCTTTAAAATGGCCGTTCGGCATCACTGAGCTATTTCTTATTTCACACTTGTCAGCCGACATGGAGGACTGATGCTTCAATGTTCATTCAAACTGAATAATAAACCGATGAGTGAATTTCGAATTGGCGCGCTAGCGTTTCCCGCATACTCTGGGCAGGAAGGTTATATCAATGGGGCGGCTGGAATGTGCACGCCGAAGTATGGCGCAATTCCCGTCGGCAGGTATTATATTTTTGACCGAAGGTCCGGAGGCATTCTTGGGTCATGGAAAGATCAGCTTAACCTGAATGGCAATAACAAGAGCGAATGGTTCGCGCTCCACGCTATCGACGGCGATATTGATGACGACAAACTCTTATGCGACGGAATCATTCGCGGCCGATTCCGATTGCATCCAAAGGGAAGATTGGGGAAAAGCGAGGGCTGCATAACTATCGATCAACTCGCGGACTGGCGTCATATCCGTTCAATACTAACCGATACGCCGAAAGTTTCAGTTCCCGGTTCGGAACTTAAAGCGTACGGTGAAGTGATGGTGAGATGAGAAAGCTCCTAATCTGCCTCGCGGTCGGTTTCGGCTTACTGCTCGCAATCTTTGCCAATGCGCTGTGGTGGATGATGAATCCCGAAGCGCCCTTGAACTTTTCGAACCCGATATGGAAATTGGCGGTTCGTCTGTATGGGGTCAAGACGGCATATCAAGAATCCGACTTGGCCTTCCTCATGTCATCGGCCGCAATCGTGCTAGGGTTCGCCGCAGCTGTGCTGGTTTTCTGGCGGAGCAGGAAGCGTGGTCAGCGAAAGCTTGACGACTAGCCATCTCACGGTGGAAATAATCGCTGTTGGCGCGGAAATTTTTTAATAGTGGTTTTCTCAAAACAAATCGCCTTTAAAATGGCCGCACGGCATCACCGAACTATTTATTATTTCACTCTTTCCAGTCGATATGGAGGACTGATGCTTCAATGCTCATTCAAACTGAATAATAAACCGATGAGCGAATTTCGGATTGGTGCACTATCGTTTTCTGCTTACTCTGGGCAGCAAGGTTATATCAATAAGGTGGCTCTAACGTGCACGCCGGTCTTCGGCGCCATACCGGTCGGCAGATACTATATCTTTGATCGAAGATCGGGCGGGAAGCTCGGCCCGTGGAAAGATGCGCTCAACCTGAACGGCAATAACAAGAGCGAATGGTTTGCGCTCCATGCAATCGACGGGGATATCGACGATGACTCGGTCCTTTGCGATAACATCGTTCGCGGCCAGTTTCGTTTGCATCCAAAGGGGAGATTCGGTAGGAGCGAGGGGTGCATAACGATCGACCAGCAAAGTGATTGGCAGCGTATCCGCTCGATACTCACCGATACACCGAAAGTATCAGTACCCGGGTCTGAACTTAAAGCGTACGGCGTAGTGACGGTGGCATGAAAACAATCCTGCTCTGTCTAGCTGTCGGCATAGCTTTCGTGCTCGCAATCTCTGCTAATGCAGTCTGGTGGATTTGGCATCCGGATACGCCCTTGAACTTTTCGAACCCGATATGGAAATGGGCGGTTCGTATGTATGGGGTCAAGACGGCGTATCAAGAATCCGACTTGGCCTTCCTCATATCGTCGGCTGCAATCGCACTAGGGTTCGCCGCAGCTGTGCTGGTTTTCCGGCGGAGCAGGAAGCGTGGTCAGCGAAAGCTTGACGACTAGCCATCTCACGGTGGAAATAATCGCTGTCTCAGCACCAAAAGTTGCGCCTGAAGCCCACTGCCCAGCGGGTTGCGCGCGGCTAGATCCGCTCGCACGTCCGGTCGCCCAGCCTTGAAAATCGTGTCATGCCATTGCCGACGCCCAGGGCTTTCGGCAAGGCTTCTTGCGCTCGTGGACCAAGAACATTCTTCAAGGCAGTTTTGCCTTAGCACGGTCCCACCATGAAGGCGGTAGCTCGATTTCTCCGTCGTCGCCTTCCGCCGAGGTGTCGTATATCAGAGAGTCCTCTGTCCAGAACAGGCGGATTCGCTCTGGATATCGATAAACTCGCGCGGCGAGCAATTCCGCCGTAGTTGCGCGGTACAGCCTCAAGGCGATCCGGTCACGGGGCAGATATGCATACCGCGCGATGTATTTCCCGTCATCTGATTTCTCATCGTGAAATGTGGCTCCTTTCATTTGCGTGACCGCGGAACGATACTGGACCGCCCCGAGCGCGATAATCGCACTCATCGTTACGATGAACACCCTGGCGAGAACCGATCGCAACGCCTTGCTCTTGAAGACATTCATTGATCAAAAATGCACGACGATCGGCCGCTGGAGACAAATTGTATTGAAATCAGAGTAGACGATGAAATCACCTCCGCGATTGTGCTTCCGTTGCCACTGTCTGAAATCCCTGTTTCTGATCGGATAATAGACCTTACCCGGATCCGACAACGCCTGTGTTGGGCCAATCACGACAGGAAAATCTATCCAAGGTGAACCCGCCAGATTCGCCAGTTCGGTGGCGGCCGAAATTGCCACGCCTCGCCTGCTCCAATGTCCCAAGTATTGCGACGTGGTGTCCAACTCGCCCTGAAAGGAGTAGCTATCCTTCACATAAACGACGATTTTCTCGACCACGCCGATTCTTTTCTGAAAGTCGTATTCGATCTCCGAAATAGCTGCGTTGATCACGAAGGAACCGAGCGCTGCTGTCAGATCATCGGGTGCATGAGCAGTCGATTGGCGCAAGGCCGTTTTTGCTTTTTGCTCGAAAGTGCCATCTACGGTCACATACTGAAACTGGAAATCTTTGTGCAGTATCCGAATATCATGGCGACAGATACCCCACGCGCTCAGATACATACGACCGAATGACATGTAACGCGCAACTATTTGCCGAACTGCGCTAGCCGCCTTTGAACTGTAAATCCTCTCGTTGACAAGATCTTCGTACTGCTCTCTGGCGCGTCTGAATCCAAGGACCCATTTCATTTTGATTATGCCGTGGTCATACATGCTGTCTGGATACGGCTTGCCGTCCTGGTTGATCTCGTATTTCTGATCGTCCTCAGACCTCGAATAGTTGAGTTCTCCTGCGAACCATCGGTCCATCAGTTTTGCACCGACCGGCATCATCTCTTTGCGCATCGCGGCCGGGATGTCCTGGATGTCAAACGGAGGCACGGTCGTTTCACGCTCCGTCAGTCGAGGCGGTTTAGGCGGCTGCGGTACTTCGGGCTTGCTCAACTGGGTCTTAGAACGGGACAAGGCCTGCGCATTTTTGCCGTTGTCATCCGGCAGATTTCCCCGCTGAGCAGGCGCCGGCGGCCTGGACTTCGGTTCGGCTTGTTCTACATGTGCTTTCAGCGGATTTAGCTGCGCTGGCGGAGGCTTGTCCAACGACATACCGACACCGCGCACGGCGCGCGCGTCGTCCTGCTTGGTCCAGCGCCACAACAGTTTGTTGATCTTGTACACAGAAATTTCGTTAGGCACGCTATAGCTTCTCGCTCTAGATTTAACGTTCGTGAACTACTAATGACCGGAATGCGAGTCCACTGCCTTCTAGCCACCTGACATTAATAGCTAACTGACAGTTCGAAAGAAATCAGAGCACGCCCAAACGGGGCGTCCAGTCACAATCTTTCTTGACGCCGAGCGACACGCCCGTCACCGCTCAACGTTCGCCCAACCACAAAAGGCCATGCGTTCGAACGTCTCTCTGCTCCGCCGCCTCGCCGCCCTGCTGATCGCCCTGCCCGTCGCCGCCGCTCTGCCAAGCTGCGCGAGCCCCGATGCGGACAACGTCGCGCACACCGGCCCGTATCGCGCCGATATCCGCCGCACCGCGCTCGGCATTCCGCACATCGACGCCGACAACTGGGGCAGCCTCGGCTACGGATACGGCTACGCGCAGGCGCAAGACAATCTGTGCACGATGGCCGAAAGCTTCGTCACCTATCGCGGCGAACGCTCGCGCTTCTTCGGCGCCGACGCGCGGCCCACGCTCGGCGCGACGTTCGGCCAGCCCAACAATCTCAATTCGGATTTCTTCTTCCGTTTCATCGTCGACGATGCGACCGTCGCGCGTTACCGCAAAAGCCAGACCGACGACATGCGCGCGTTGATCGACGGCTTCGTCGCCGGCTATAACCGCTACCTCGCCGATCTCGCGCACGGGGATTTCCCGGGCGCGCATGCGGCCTGCCGCGCGGCGCCGTGGCTCGGCAAGATCAGCAACGCGGACTTGTACCGGCGTCAGATCGCGGCGAATCTGGCCGGTGGCGAGGCGCGCTTCATCAACGCGATCGCGACCGCGCAACCGCCCCAGCCGATGCCGGTGCCGCCGCAAAGCGCGTTGCACGACGACGCCCCCGTCGACCCACCGTTCGCGGAATTCGGCGGCCATGCGGGCATCGGCAGCAACGCTCTCGCGTTCGGCGCGGACGCGACGCACACCGGCAGCGCGCTGCTGCTCGGCAATCCGCACTGGTTCTGGACCGGCCCCGATCGCTTCTACCAGGCTCAACTCACTATTCCTGGCAAGCTGAACGTCAGCGGCGTGTCGTTTCTCGGCGTACCGCTGATCATGATCGGCTTCAACGACAACGTCGCCTGGACCCATACCGTCTCTACCGCGAAGCGCTTCGGCCTCTTCAAGCTGACGCTCGAACCTGGCGCGCCAACCCGGTATCAGGTCGACGGCAACAGCGAAGCGATGACGCCGACGCGCGTGAACGTCGAGGTACGCGCCGCCGACGGTTCGCTGCATACCGTGTCGCGCACGCTGTATCGTTCGCGCTTCGGAGCGCTGGTCAATCTCGGCACGATGTCGCCCGCGCTCGCGTGGAATGCGCAGCAGGCGTTCGCGCTGCGCGATATCAATGCCGACAACTTCCGCGTGTTCGAAAACTTCCGCGCATGGAATCAGGCGGCCTCGCTCGACGATTTCATCGCCATCCAGAAGAAGAACGCGGCGGTGCCATGGGTCAACACGCTTGCGATCGGCCGTGACGATCCGCGCGTCTGGTACGCCGATATCGGCGCGACCCCGGACGTGCCCGACGAACTCACGCAGCGTTGCACGCCGCCGGTCGGCCGGGCACTGGCGCGGATCATGCCCGGCGTGCCGGTCCTCGACGGTTCGCGCAGCGACTGCGACTGGCGCGACGAGCCCGGCGCGGTACAGCATCATGCGTTGCCGGTCGCGCAGATGCCGTCGCTGCTTCGGCGCGACTATGTCGGCAATTTCAACGACAGTTACTGGCTCAGCAACCCGGCCGAACCGATGACCGGCTATGCGAAGATCATTGGTGCGACCGCGACGCCGCAGACGCTGCGCACGCGACTGGGCCATACGATCGCGGCGCAATTGCAGAGCGATCCGCATGGCGTTTCCGCCGATACACTCGGCCACGCTGCGCTCGACAGCCGCTCGATGTCGGCGTTGCTGTTCAAGTCACCCGTGCTCGACCGTCTGTGCGGCAGCGACGCACTCGCGGCCCTGCCGGCCGGCCCGAACGCCGACCCGCAGCGCGCGGCGTGCAAGGTACTCGCCGCATGGGACGATACGGCCGCGGCCGACGCAGTGGGGGCAACCTTGTGGGACGAACTGTGGCGACGTCTGCTGACGATACCGCCCGCGCAGCTATACGCGGTACCGTTCGAACCCGCGAAGCCGTTGACCACACCCGCGGGCATCGCCGCCGATCCGGCGCAGCTCGCCGCCGCGCTGCATGACGCGCTCGCGGCACTGCAACGCGCCGGCATCGCGATCGATGCACCGCGCAGCGCGGCGCTCTACGTGCAACGCAACGACGAGCGCATTGCGCTATTCGGGGGTTGCGACGCGGGCGGCTATTTCACCTCGGCGTGTGCCGGGCATCCCTTCGATGCGAGCGGCTATTCGATGAACGTCAAGCCAATGGGCGACACCTATCTGCAGATAGTGTCGTTCGCCGGCGCTCAGGTGATCGCGCGCACGCTGCTCGCACCGTCAGAATCGGATGACCCGGCGTCGCCGCACTATGCCGACGGGACGCGCGATTACGCGGCCCAACGCTGGACGTTTATTCCGTTCTCCGAAGAAGCGATTGCGCACGATCCGGCGTTGAGTGTGCGCACGGTAAGTTCGTCGGATTCTGAGGGAAAAGCGCAATAAATAAGCGGTACGACGGCAACGGGCCCGTCGTCCCGCAGAAAATCACAGATCGAGCACCAGCAGCGGCGATTTCGCGCGCGAGCAGCACGGCAGGAACTGGTCGTTTGCCGCGCGTTCCTCGTCGGTCAGATACGAATCCAGATGATCCGGCTCGCCGGACAGCACCCGCGTCAAACAGGTACCGCACACGCCCTGCTCGCACGACGTGATCACTTCGACGCCATGCGCGGCCAGCGCCTGCACGACCGTGCATTCGGGCGGCACGTCGATCGTCGCGCCGCTGCTCGCGATGCGCACCTGGAAGCTGCCGCCCGTCGCCGCCTGATTCGCGGCCGCGCCGAAGAACTCGTAGTGCAGCCTGTTTTCCGGCCAGCCCTTCGCACGCGCGGTCTCGAGCACGAAGTCCATGAAGCCGCGCGGACCGCAGACATACAGGTGGGTGCCGGCCGGCGCATCGCTGAGCGTCTGCTCGATATCGAACGTCGAGCCGCCCGGATGGTCATCGTGATGAAGCCGGACCGACTTCGCGAAGCCAGCTTGTGCAAGACGCTCGACGAACGCCGTGCGTTCCTTCGAGCGCGTGCAGTAGTGCATGTCGAACGAAGCGCCCGTGGCGGCAAGCCGCTCGGCCATGCAAAGAATCGGCGTGACGCCGATCCCGCCCGCGAGCAGCAGATGATGAGCCGCATCGTCAGCGAGCGCGAAATGATTGCGCGGCGCGCTGATCTGCAGGCGATCGCCTTCGCGGACCAGATCGTGCACCGCTTTCGATCCGCCGCGTCCCCCTTCGTCGCGCAGCACCGCGATCAGATAGCGATGCGTTTCGCGCGGATCGTTGCACAACGAGTACTGACGCACGAGCCCGTTCGGCAAATGCACGTCGACGTGCGAGCCGGCGTCGAAGGCCGGCAACGCCTGAGCGTTTTCGCTCGCGAGTTCGAAGCTCGCGATACCGAGCGCTTCGTCGCGCCGGCGCGCGACCACCACATTCAGCACGGGATGATTCATGTCGCCGTCCGCACGGGAATGACGCGCGTCACTTCAGCCTGCGGGGCGCCCGTCTCCGCGCGTTCCTGCGCGACGAGCCGATCGATCACGCGGCGCGACATCACGCCGCCCGCATCGATATTGAGCTTCAGCAGATTGCGCTCGGGCCAGCGCAACAGGTTCTGCTGCTGACGTTCGAGCATCTCCAGATCTTCACTGAAGATCTTGCCCTGCCCTTCGCGGATGCTCGCGGTCAGCGCCGCATCGTCGGGACGGAAACTGCGCGCCATGCCCCAGAAATACCAGATCGACGTTTCCGTTTCCGGCGTGATGAAATCCACCACGATCGACGACGCTTTCTGGTCGGCCGGCGCGTGATAGCCACCATGCCCGGCATGCGCGACGCCTACCTCGATCAGCACGTGACTCGGCGGCGTGAAGTGGCAGATCTGCCAACGGTCGACGGGCACGTCGTCGGCGAGACCATTGCCGCGCAACGCCATCTTCCAGAACGGCGGCGCCGCGACGTTTTCCATGAAACGGCTCGTGCGCACGGTATCGCCTTCGGCCACGGTTTTGGGCGCGGCTTCGTCGATTTCCTTTTGCCCGATGCTGTTGGCGTGCACATAGGTCTCGTGCGTCAGATCCATCAGGTTGTCGATCATTAGCCGGTAATCGCAGCGGATGTGATAAAGACCGCCGCCGTACGCCCATTCGGCACTCTCGGCCCACTCCAGATGATGCAGCCTGGCGGCATCGGCCTGCGCCGCATCGCCGGGCCACACCCAGACGAAGCCATAGCGCTCGATCACTGGATAGCTGCGAATCGATGGAAAGCCGTTGACGCGTTGCCCCGGCATGCCGGTCGCCTTGCCCTGACAGCCCATTTCGAGGCCGTGATAGCCGCACACGAGCGTGCCATCGCGCACGAAACCGAGCGACAGCGGCGCGCCGCGATGCGGACAGAAGTCTTCGAGCGCCACCACGGCGCCTTCCGCGTTGCGATAGAAAACCATCGGCTCGCCGCAGATCTGCCGGCCGAGCGGCTTATCCGCGACTTCATCGGGGGTACATGCGACGTACCACGCATTCTTGGGAAACATGTCAGTCTCACTCCCTGGATTATTCATGGATTGCATTCAGCCTACTCATTGAGATTCAGTGTACTCAATGCGTCTTTAATGATTAAATGAAGGTTTTCCCCTAGACGAACTTTCAATCAGGTAACACGAACGCCGGTTCGCCATTTCCATTCGCAACGAAAAGGCGCGAGGTCTTCAGAACTAATATGGTCACTTCAACCGATACCAGCACTTCCGCGATCAGCATCGATCTGTACGACCAGCCCGGCCATTTGATCCGACGCGCGCATCAGATTTCGGTGTCCATGTTTCATGATCTGATCGGACGCGAGGTGACGCCCGTTCAGTATGCGGTGCTCAGAATGCTGCAGGAATTGCCCGGACTCGATCAGGTCACGCTCGCGCAGCGAGTCGGCCTCGACACGTCGACCACCGCCGATATCGCGGTACGGCTCGAAGCGAAAGGCTGGATCGTGCGCGAAGTTCTGCCGCGCCGCCAGCGTCGTCTATTGCTGACGCCGGCTGGAGAGCAGTTGCTCGATGAATTGATCCCCGGCGTCAACGCGCTCAATCACGGCCTGCTCGACGGGATGGGAGACGAGGATGCGCGAGAGCTATTGAGACTGTTGAGAAAGTTCGTGCATCTGAATAACGATCAGAGCCGCGCGCCGCTGCGCAGCGCGAGCGACGACGCGAATCCGAACTAGCAGACAGCGCGCTCTCCATACTACGACGCCACCTCCACCACGATCTTGCCGCGCACGTGGCCTTTCGCGAGCCGTTCCAGCGCCTTGGCCGTCGCATCGAACGCAAACCGTTCGGCGACCACGACACGCACGCTGCCCTTGTCGAGCAACGACGCGATCTCCGTCAATTGCCGGCCGTCGGGTCGCGCGGTATAGCGCGTGGCCCGTGCGCCATGGCTCGACGCCTCGGCCTGCGACGGCTCGTTGAGCGTCGAGATCAGCGCGCCACCGGTCGCGACGACCGACCACGAGCGGCGCTGCGTATCGCCGCCGATCAGATCGAACACGAGGTCGATGTCGCGCGCGACGTCTTCGAAGCGCTGCGCGTGATAGTCGATCACGCGATCCGCACCCAGCGAGCGCACGAACTCGATGCCGTCGCCGGACGCCGTAGCGTACACTTGCGCGCCCTTCTGCCTGGCGAACTGCACGGCGAAATGTCCAACGCCGCCCGCGCCCGCATGAATCAGCACGCGGCCGCCGGCTTCGAGGCAGCCGTGATCGAACAGGCCCTGCCATGCGGTCAACGCGGCGAGCGGCACGGCGCCCGCGGACCCCACATCCAGTTTTTCCGGCGCATGCGCTAGCGCGCTCGCGGACACGACGACGAATTCCGCGTACGCACCCTGTCCCTGGCCAACGAAGCCATACACCTGCTCGCCCGCGCGCCATTGCCCGACGCCCTCGCCGACCCGTTCGACCACTCCGGAAAAATCGCGCCCCAGCGTATAGGGCAGCTTCTCTTCACGAATCAACGGGTACTGGCCCGAGCGCGTCTTCAGGTCCACCGGATTGGCGCTGGCCGCGCGCACGCGCACCAGCACCTGGCCGGCGCCAGGCTCGGGGATCTCGATCTTCTCGGCCTTGAACACCTCGGGACCGCCGAAGCGGTGAATGCGATATGCGAGCATCGTGCTCATGATGGCCTTCTCCTTGAAAGGTCCTGTGTCAGCGGCGCTATTTTGTCGGCTGCACGCAAGCCGCGTTCCTCATCGCGGGGTTCTTTTTCATCCGCACGACGTGCGCCGCTGGAAAACGCAACCCGAGCCCGCGCGCGGAGGCACGACATATGCGAGAGGTACCGGTAGGCGCGCAGTCGTGATGTACTCATTCAAGGAGGAACCATGTCACAGCACCCCGCCCATTCCCAGGATCACCGCCACCCCGGTCAGCCGAATCCCGCTGACGTCGAAAAAGCACTCAGTGGCGTGAATTACCCGACCACACGCGAAAAGCTGGTCGCGCAGGCGCGCAAAAATCACGCGAATACCGACATCGTCGATCTGGTCGACCGTCTGCCCGATCACAATTTCGACAGCCCGGCCGCGGTGGCGAAGCAAATCGCGCGTATTCAATGACGCTGCGATCCGTCGAGTCGGAGCCGGACTCCGAACGCCATTCCGCCGGACTCGACGCGCGAATGAAGAAAACCGGCGATGTGCGTATCGG
Source organism: Paraburkholderia sp. UCT31 (assembly GCF_014397655.1). NCBI lineage: Bacteria > Pseudomonadati > Pseudomonadota > Betaproteobacteria > Burkholderiales > Burkholderiaceae > Paraburkholderia > Paraburkholderia sp. UCT31. Next base: position 74,878 of record NZ_VZQP01000033.1, on the reverse strand, counting down.
CATTTCCGGCTGGCGCTACCAAGGTTGGCGCGGCAGCTTTTACCCAGAGGATCTCAAACATGCAGCGGAATTACAGTACGCGTCGGCGCTATTCGGCACGATCGAAATCAACGGCACGCATTACAGCCTTCAATCGCTCGATAGCTGGCAGCGTTGGTACGCGCAAACGCCTGACGGCTTCGTGTTTGGCATCAAAGGCGCGCGCTATCTGACTCATATGCTGCGGTTTCGCGATGCGAGCGCACGTGTCGGCATCGCGAACTTCTTCGCGCAGGGGCTACTCGCGTTGAACGAAAAGCTTGGTCCGATCCTATGGCAATTTCCGCCGTCGTTCCGATTCGAGCCCGAGGCAATGGAGCGCTTTCTGAGCGTGTTGCCGTTCGAGATCGCGAGCGCATCGGCGCTGGCGAAGCACCATGATGCGCGTGTCAAGACGCCTTATGTCGACATCGATCGCAAGCGGAAGTTGCGTCACGCGGTCGAAGTGCGCCACGCGAGCTTTGTCGATCCGGCGTTCGTGACCTTGCTTCGGCAATACGGCGTCGCGCTCGTCGTTTCAGATTCCACCGAACCGTGGCCCGTCGCCGAAGATCTGACGGCGGACTTCGTCTATATTCGCCTGCACGGCAGCGAAGCCAAATACTCGGGTGCGTATGGGGACGACGCTCTGCAACGATGGGCCGAGCGAATCGATGCATGGCGCGGCGGTTCCCAGCCTGCCGACGCGCGATTGATCGCGTCGCAACTCCGGCCGCCTCGCCGAGCCGCGCGAGACGTCTACTGCTACTTCGACAACGATGTAAAAGCTCGGGCGCCGTTCGACGCACAACGATTGATGAAAGTCCTCGGATTACGAGCGACGCACGCGCCGGCGTCATCCTGAGCGCTTGCCGCCGTGGGCCAGCTTCTGTGCGGTGCGCAATGCCGCGACGATTCGCTCGTACACCTCGCGACGCGTTTCAGGGTCCGGCGCGCGCAGCGCAAACGACGGATGGTACGTCGCGACCACGCGTTGCGCGCCGCGCTCGAGCGTTTTGTCGAACGCGTCCTGCAAGCGCGCGTGCGAGTCGTGAACAACCGCTTTCAACGCGGTCGCGCCCAGCGCCACGACCACGCGCACATGCGGCATGTCGAGCTCCTGCTCCAGCCAGTAGCCGCAAGCATCCACTTCACGCTGAGCGGGCGTTTTGTGCAAGCGACGCTTGCCGCGCGCGATCCACTTGAAATGCTTGACGGCGTTCGTCACGTAGACCTCGTTACGCTTGACGCCCGCTTCTTCGAGCGCGCGGTCGAGCAACGCGCCGGCCGGCCCGACGAAGGGCTTGCCCTGCAGATCTTCCATGTCGCCGGGTTGCTCGCCGACCAGCACGATCGACGCATGCCGCTGCCCATCGCCGGGCACGGCCTGAGTCGCATTGCGCCAGAGCGCGCAACGGCGGCAATCGTCGAGCTTCGCCGGATGCTGATCGGGTTCGACATCCGCCGGCTCCGATTGCGGGTCGCCATGCGCGCGCTTTTTCTGCGGCCTGTCGGTCATGGGTACGACCGCGCGTGCTGAAGCAGCTTATTTCTCACTCTTCTTCGGAATCTTCGCGCCCGACTTGCGCGCCTGATTCAACGCGATCGCGACAGCCTGCTTGTGCGGCTTGCCATGCTTCGACTCGGTCTTGACGTTGTGCGACACGGTCTCTTTCGATGTCCCTTTCTTCAGCGGCATGATCTTCTCCGGGTGTAGATGACGAGAGGAAAAATCAGGACCCGCACGGAATGGCGTCCCTGCACCGAAGCTACGCAGCATATGCTGTGCCCGGGAGCCTCATAGGCCGGATCGGCCGCGTCGAAATCAACCGGAAACGCCCGCTGCCGCCGCATTCAACGCCAGCGACACGCCCCCCACCAGAATCAGACTCGACGCCCACACCGCATCGAGATTGAACCAGCTGCGCGACACGAACCTGAGCCCGAGGTAGCGATAAACGAGCCATGCGAGCACGCCGCCGGCCATCGTCATCGCGGCCGCATGCACCGCGGAGACCGACAGCGCCATGCGCAGACTCGTTTCGATCAGCGTTTGGGCGGCTTGGTGCGCGCTGTCCATTGCGTCTGCGCGGCACAGACCGAGGTAGATCGGCACCAGCATCAAGCCAGCGCCGTGCGCGATCGCCACCGCGAACGACCAGAGCGCGAGCCGCGACGGCGGAATTCTCGCCAGTACGCGCGGATGGCGCCGGCGCATCAGCAACACCAGACCGAAGCCGATCACCAGCACGCTCGCGCCGATCTGCATCTGACGCTGCCACGCGAGCACGCTGGCCAGCATCGCGAACGGCAGCATCATCAGCAATATGGCGAGCGCGTGCCCCGCCGCGAGATAAAGAAGCGCTACGACCAGCGCTTGCGAGCGCCGCTGCATCAGCGCGTTCGACACCGCGAGCGGCCACCCCATCGCCGGATTGAGTCCGTGATACACACCGCTCGCGAGGACGGCCAGCCACAGTGCCGCTTGCGGCGACACCGCGCCGCTCAAACGCCCACCGAGGGATAGCAGAACGAATCGGTCGAGCAGTCGCCGCCTTCGAGGCGAATCTGGTGCGCGCGATAGCCGGCGGGAAACTCGACGAAGTAATCTTCGGCGAGCTCGAGACCGCCATTGGGGTCGGCATGCGCCATCACTTGTAAGCCGGGCACACCATCCGGGTAGAACTGGTCGTCCCACGTCGAATAGAGCGAGTTGGTCCAGTAGATGCGCCTGCCGTCGCGACTGATCTCGACCATCTGCGGACCGCCGGCGAAAGCCTTGCCGTTCGGATGCGGCGCGCAATGTTCGATGCCACCGATGCGCACCGAGCCCGTCAATTTCGGCTTGCGCGGTTCGCTCACGTCGTACTGGCGCATCTCGCCGGTGCCCCAGCAGGAGACGTAGAGGAATTTATCGTCGATCGAAAGATCGATGTCGGTGACGAGCGGCGGCACCGCGCCGAAACCTTGCAGCAGCGGCGGCAATTCATCGGCATGCGCGGGCTCCGGTGGAATGGTCGCGGTCTTTTCGATGTGGAAGTGGCCGCCTTCGCGCCACCAGGTCCAGATCGACCCTTCCAGATTCGTCGTATCGACCACGACGCCGATAAAGCCGTACTCGCGGCTCGGGTCGTGCGCGGGCCGCACTTCGAGCGCCATCTGATGATTCGCGCCGAGATCGAGCGTCTGCACGTTGCGCCTCGCGCGCAGATCCCAGCAGTGCACGCGGTGGCCGTATTTGTTCGCGAGCAGGTCTTCGGGCACGATGCCGTTTTCGAATTGCGGCGGCAGTGCCCATTCGGTCGACACCATGTAGTCGCGCGGCAGATTCCACCAGAAGTCGTAATGCTTTTCCTGCGCGCCGCGCTCGATTTCCCAGCGGCCCAGCACCTCGAATGTTTGGCAGTCCATGATGAAGATTCCGGGCGGCCCGTCGGTGCCGTCCTTGCCACCACCGCCGAGCGTGCTCACGTAGATGCCCTCCGGTCCGCAATGCACGGTGTGCGGACGCGAATAGCCGGTCTTGCGGAAAATTTCCTCCGGCTCGATGATCTTGTGAATCTTCGCCTGGGTCGGATGCGGCTTCGTATCGACGATATAGATGCGCGACGAGCGCATGCCCGGAATGATCAGATAGCGACGTTCCAGAAACGCGTGGCCTGTCAACGGCGACAACGCGGACGAACACGCGTTCCAGCCGAAGTGATGGAATTCGTCGCCCTTGTTCGGCACCGGCACCGTGTGGACCACCTGGCTATAAGTCGGCGATCCGGGCTTCACGTCGATCACAGCGAGCGCGTCGGGCTGCGAGGAGTCCGGACTTAGCAGCACCGTGTACGCGTATTCTTCCGCCGGCGCATCCATCGCGAGCTTCGGCGATGCATGAAAGGTAGGATCGGGGCGCATTCCCATGACGGCACTCTCCCTGTCGTTCGAACGGTTCTGAACGGAAGCCCGGCCCGCCAAAAATCGAGCCAGCGTATAACTTTAGATTTGTAGTTCACGATAGCCGCGGACGCAACCGGAAATATGCACCCGAACGCAGGTTCGATCCGACTGCCGGGCCGCATCGCACGAGAACTGCCAATTTGGTGGGGGTGAAGAGGCGCGGGGAAGGCGGTATGGCGGGGTGGTATTGGAGGAATGAAAGGGAGCCAGCGGTTTGGGGCTATTGCGCTATCGCGCACGCCGAGCTTCGATAAAAGCTTCGACATAACGCAGCGCCTGTTCGCACTGCTCGGGCGTGAACGCGTGAATGCTCGCCGGAACCGGATCGAAGCCAAGCTCGGTCGCGACCCACCGGATCGCTTTCGCGCGGGCTTCGAACGCGTTGACACCATCGCGGCGCACCTTCCCGGCAACGAGCGGTTCGAGCGCATCGTGCAGCTTGCTCTTCGACTCGCGCAACGTTGCGTCGGCGAGGCGGCCGAGCGGCAGGTTGTGTTTGCTGCGCGAATAAACGCCGATCCACGCCTGACATGCGGTGCAGATCCACAGCGGCCCTTGATCGCTGCGATAGGGGTAGGACTCGTCGCCGTAACGCGCGAGCAACGCACGGTTGCCGCAGTAGTCGCATGACGGCTGCGGCAGTGCCTTGACGGGCTTGCCTACGCGCATGGGGAGTGCCCCGGGGAAAATTCGCCGTACTTCATCGCATCGATCCGACCGACGGAAACGGGTAGAGCCACACAGTTTAATGGAATGCCCGTACCCGCATGCAAGACTTAGCTTCTCTGCGCGATCTCCATCACCACCCGGCGCCGCGCGGCCAGGCCTTCCGCCGAGCGTCGCCGGACCAGTTCCACCACCGCTTGCGGCGCCAACGCCGGATCGCCCGCGTCGAACGGCGGGGCCGGCGCGTATTCGAGTTCGAGCTGGATCGCCTGCGCCTCTTCTACGCCCGCCAGTTCGGCCGCGACGGTCAACCCGAAATCGATGCCCGCCGTCACGCCGCCGCCGGTAATCAGATTGCCATCGCGGACCACACGCGCATGTGTCGGTATCGCGCCGAGCGGTTCAAGCAGCGAGTGAAACGCCCAGTGAGTCGTCGCGCGCCGCCCGCGCAGCAAGCCGGCCGCGCCAAGCAGCAACGCGCCGGTGCAGACCGACGTCACGTAGCGCGCGCTCGCGGCCTGTCGGCAAACGAAGTCGATCGTTTGCTCGTCTTGCAACAGGTCGGTCACGCCGCTTCCGCCTGGCACACAGATCACGTCGAGCGGCGGGCAGCTTTCGTAGGTCGTGCCCGGCGTCAGCACGAGCCCGTTACTCGACACCACGGGCTCCCGTGTCTTCCAGATCAGATGCATCGTGGCGCCCGGCAACGATGCAAGTACGTCGTGCGGGCCAGTCAGATCGAGTTGCTGTACTTTCGGAAACACCAGAAAACCGATTTGCAGGTTCATAGGGATACCTTATTCAGGGAGAAATCGAAACCCGTGATCCGCCGCGTCTTCCACGTGGACGGATTGATTCTATGCGCGTAGGCTTTGGCAAGACTGCCATTAACCCCAGTTTTTCTGCCACGCGCGCTCGCTCCCTCTTACAGCCCCCCTGTTACACACGATATGTTCAGCGCTCCCCCCTCCATCGTGCTGCTCGCCTTCCCCAACATGCAACTGCTCGACGTCAGCGGTCCGCTGCAGGTATTTGCGTCCGCCAATGAACTCGTCGCGCAGCGTGGGCTCGACGAACTCTACTCACCCCGCGTCGTGGCAGCCGAAGCCGGGCCCGTCACGTCGTCGTCGGGACTTGCGGTACTCGCCGGTTCGCTGCGCTCGGTGAAAGCGCCGGTCGATACGCTGATCGTTCCGGGCGGCTGGGGGATTCGTCAGGCATCGGCCGATCAGCGTCTGATTCGCTGGACGCAGCGCCATGCGCCGCATTGCAGACGCGTTGCCTCGGTCTGCTCGGGCGCGTTCCTGCTCGCCGAGGCGGGACTGCTCGACGGCCGCCGCGTCGCCACGCATTGGGGGCGTTGCGACGAACTCGCGCAGGCGTATCCGCAACTGCGCGTCGAAGCCGATCCAATCTTTATTCGCGACGGGACTATCTGGACATCGGCGGGCGTCACCGCCGGCATCGACCTCGCGCTGGCCATGCTCGAAGAAGATCACGGGCGCGCGTTGGCGCTCGATGTCGCGCGCGAGCTCGTCGTATTTCTGAAGCGGCCGGGGGGTCAGTCGCAGTTCAGCGCGACGCTGTCGCTGCAACATGCCGACGACCGTTTCGGCGAATTGCATGCATGGATGACGTCGCATCTCGCATCCGACCTGTCGGTCCCCGCGCTCGCGCGAAGGCTTCATATGAGCGAGCGCAGCTTCATGCGCCACTACAAGGCACAAACGGGCCGCACGCCGGCCCGCGCGGTCGAGCAGTTGCGCATCGAAGCGGCACAGCGCTTGCTATGCGAGACATCCTGGTCGATCAAACGAATCGCGGCGCGGTGTGGATTCGGCAGCGAGGAAACGATGCGATGCAGCTTCGTGCGTCACCTGCGCGTGGCGCCGCACGTGTATCGCGAGCGCTTTTCATCGACGTGACTCGTCGACGTGACATGCGCGGCCGTCCGACATCACTCAGTAGCGACGTTTGACGATCAGCGTCGCGCCCGTATCGTGAGAATGCAGAACCGCGACGCGCGCGGTGCCGGAGAACACCCAGTCGTCGATCGTCAAGGACAAGCGTCGCTGCGGTGACGCGCCTATCGACAACGCTGAACTGTTCATCTGAACGATGGACAATTGCGGCGCGGTAGATGGACCCAGATGCAGAGGATTCGAAGCATTTTGCGCGGCAGGTTTTGCGCCCGGTTCGGACACCGGTTCGGACACCGGCGCGAACTCCGGTCCGGACGACACCAATGCCTTCGCAGTGCCGAGCTGGACATCGCGCGTCACGTCCACACTATAGTAATTCTCCATTTGCGCGAAGAACGGCTTGCCCTGATCCCCGTGATACTCCATCGCATAGCGCTGCTGCTCGAAGTAGTGCCGAGGCTCGGGAATCGGCGGCACGACCTCGACGGGCGACGCGACGATGTTGGCGACCATCATCGCTTGCGGCACATCGCCGAAGGGGCCGCCCGCAAACGCGTAGCCGCTCACCAAGACGAGTACCGCTCCGACAATCCTCTCGTTTTGGCACGTCATCGCATGCCTCCAGTGAAGGAATTGAAATGTCACATGACACGGCGCTCCCGTCGAACCGAGCGCCTTGCAGCGTCGCTTGCACTCAGACATTGTAGTCAGTCATTGGCGTACTGGTAGGTCAAAGTGTGAGGTACGTCGCGTGTGTGGCGAGCGCATGCGCCTTCGCGACTCAGCGCTGGAGTCGACGTCGAAGTGGACCGATTGAGAATGATTCCTGGCAACGCTCTCCGGCCTCGAAGACCGGCAAGACCTTCTGGCGCAAGCCTCGTGAGTCGGTCGAACCCGGCAACTCTTGCGAGGTTTCGCAAGCAACTACGCTGCTCGATTGGATACCTGCACCTTCAACCGTTGCAGCGTCAACGTTCGCGCTCGCGTGAGTCAGTCGACTCGTGTCGGCCGGCCATTGAATGCCGGCGCGATCTGCAAAACGCTCGTTCGAATGCGCTTTCGCCAGGCGCGCGGCCATGCGAGAACGGCATCCGGCATGAAACGCGCGACGAGCAGCAGCAACGCGAGCAGCGCTGGACACCAGCGCAGATCGGTCGGCACCGGTTCGCGGCGAGCGAAGCGCGCATCGAGCAGCGCATCGCCGAACGACGTCACGTTCAGCAGGCGCCGGTAGTCGAGGCCAGTCTGCCCCGCCACCGACGCAAGGTACTCGCCGCGCAATTCGGACAACTCCTCGTGCGTTTGCGCCTCGACACCGGAGCCTGGCGTCGGCGGCACCTGGATCACGTCGTCGGCCTGCCAGTAGCCGATCCGGTTACCGTCGGCGTCGGTCTTCGGAATGGCCGCTGGCTGGTCGCCGCCGACGCCGATCAGCCAGCCCCTGATTCGCGCGGCATTGATGCCCTCCATCAGCGGGCGCGCCGCCGATACCGGCGGCGCCTCCTGACCATCGGTGACGAACGCGATGGCCGCGCCGCCGCCGACCTCCTGCGCGACCCGCACGGCCGAATACACACCGCCCTCGGCAATGCGGCTCCAGTTGGTCCAGCGCATGCGCCCGTCGATGCCCTCGAGCGACACCAGCAGCGCGTCGTAGTTGCCACAGACTTCGACCGGCGCCATCAGCAGCAACGCCCGTTGCCCCGTGAACACGCTCCAGCCGACCTTCGAGCCGCACGGCAAGCGCCCCAGCGCGTCGCGCATCGCGGCCTGCGCGAATTTGAGCCGGCTGACCGGAGCGCCGTCGAGCACCACGTCCTCGACGTTCATGCTTTGCGTGATATCGAACGTCACGATGTAGTTAAACGTGTTGCGCGGCAAAGTGACGTCCGGCATCGCAACCGCCGCGATCAATGCGACGAGCGCGAGCGGCGTCAACGCGTGACGCCATCTTGCGAAGCCGCGCTCGCGCGAGACGCCGCTCATGGCAAGTCCTGACTCTGCGGGTCACGCAGCTTGACGTCGTGCTGCTCTTTCACATCGGGCCCGGCGAGCGCGGACGGTGTTTCCGGCGCAAGCCACAGCGCGCGCTCGAGGTTGTAGCGCACGTCCCAATCGTCGGGCGCCGCGCGCAGCGCGAGCCGGTAGCGCGCCTTGGCCTCACCGATCATCGCGAGAGACCTGACCGTCTGCGCCGTCTCGCCGCTGCCTTCGCGCAGGTACAGGTTGCCGAGATCGAACAGCGCCGCGCGGCCGACTTCGTCAGGCGGGCTGCCCTCGGGGATCAGACCGTTATAGAGCCGCGCCGCCGCGTCATACGCGCCCGCTTTCGACAGCGCTATCGCGCGGGCCAGTTGGACCTCGCGCGCGTCGTCGCCGGCAGGCTGGTCGCGCGAAGCGGCGTTCATCGCGAGAATGGCCTGATCGACGCGCTCCGCGTGCTGCAGACGAACGAAGCCATACGCGGCCCACGCGGCGCAACAGATCGCCACGGTGCCGAACAGCGTATGGATCAGCGTGCGCTTCATGCCCAGCTCCTGACCTGCAACTGGTGCAGCAGCACCAGCAGCGCCGAACAGAACAGCGCCAGCGCGAAACAGTACAGACTCAGGTCCTGGCGAGGCAGATGCTCGACGAACGTCGTCGTCGCGTTCTGCTGCCGGTTGATCTCCGCGATCGCCGCCATCATCGCCTTCGGGTCTTCGGCCTGAAACAGCCTATACGGTGTCCTGAGCGTCAGAAAGAAGCGATGCAGCTGCGCTTCGGCCGAGGTTCCGCTGACGGGCTGCGTCGCGTTCAGATCGGGACTGAAGACGCTGCTGCGCAAGTAGATGAAGTACAGGGCGATCCGGTTGCGTCGCAGTCCCGCCTCGATGCGCCGTTGCATCGTTTCGTCGAGCAACGCGCCGCCATCGGAGACGAGCACGATCGCGCGGCGGCCCGACGACAAGCGCCCGTCGAACTGCGCGATCGCCGCGAGCATGCCGCGATCGAGCTCGGTGTCCGGCATGCCACGGCCAATCGCCGTCGCCGCGACAGCGGCCTCGATCACGCGATGGTTGTACGTGAACGGCATCGCCAGCACGGGGTTGGTGCCAAACATCATGAACGCGAGCCGGTCGTTGGGCCGCTGCTCGACGAAGCGCGTCAACGCGGCGCGCGCCACGTGGTTCTTGGAGTCGCCGCGCGGCGCCTCGACGCCCTTGCTGCCCATCGGCTCGTCCATGCTCGCGCTGCGGTCCATCAGGATCAGGATCTGCGCGCCGCTGCCGGTGCGCAGCACCTGCAACTGCGAGCGCCCCGGCCCCGCCAGCCCGACGACGATCGCGGCGATCGCCAGTGCCGCGCCGCCGCGTACGAGCCAGCCGGCCGCGCGCCCGAGATCGTCGGCGGGCAGCCACGCGACGCTCGAAAACACCAGCGTGTCGCTGCGTCGCCGCAGCAGCGGCAGCGCGGCGAGCGGCAGCAGCACCAGCATCCACGGCAGAGCGAAATCGAGGCTCATGGTCATCGCTGATGGCGCCTCTCCGCCCGATACAACGCACGGCACAGCGCGTGCAACGAAAGCTCGCCGGGATTCCCGACGGCCTTCGGCGCCGGTGTGAAAAAGCGCTCGGACGACGCCAGATAGAAACGTTCGAGCTGCGCGCGCAGCGGTTGCAGATAGGGCGCGCGCGCGAGCAACGCGGATAGCGAAGCCGCATGCACGACCTGGCCGGCGGTTTCGTTCAGTGCGCGATGCAGGCAGACCCACGCATCGTTCGATGAAGCAGCGGGCACCTCCGGCAGCCGCTGCATCTGCCGCCATGCACGCGCGAACGGCAGCCGTGCCGCCTCGCGTCGGTTGCGCGCCCACCACCAGCTCGCCCACGCGAGCAGGGTCACGAGCAGCAAGCCGAGCGCCCACGCGATCTGCCGACGCCAGCCGGCCGTGCCCAGCATGGGTGCCTGACGATCAGGCCGCAGCGGCTGCAAATCCCCTGCGGCGAACGCGGTTTGCGGCGTCAACGGTCCGATGCTCGCCGGCCATTCGGCGACCTGCAATTGCGTGCCCGCCGCCGACGTCAACGTCAACGCGGGCAACGTGATCTGCGTGAGCGTCTGCGGCGCGTTGACGACCTGATACGCGATCACCATCCACTTGCGGCCGTTGGCATCGGTTTCGAGCGTCACGGGCCGGCGTTCGAGCCACACGCCCGTGCGTCCGACCGAAGGCGGCGTGACCGCGCCGACGTCCCGATCGTTGGCCTCCAGCAGCACGCGCTGCGTCAGCACATCGCCGAGCACATAGCCGAACGCGCGCGGCTCCTGAACGAGCGCGGTCGCCACGGCAGCACTGGCCGTCGCGCTCGCGGCGCCGCAAAGCGACGCGATCAGCATATGCAGCGCCGCCCGACGAGCGCCGCCACCGCGCACACCGCGCGCGCTCATACCGTCATCTCCAGAAAGTAACGCGACATCGCTTCCGGATCGAACGCGCCTTCGACATAGAACGGCCGGATGCCGCGCGCGCCGAACCCCGCGGCGAGTTCGTCGCGACGGCGCGCGACGCCTTCGCGCCAGCGCTCGCGCACATCGCGGGAAAGCCACACGCGACGCTCCTCGCCGGACTCGGCATCGTTGACGGCCAGCAGCGACGCGTGCTGCGGCGGCGTGATCTCGGCCGCGTCCCACACGACCATCGGCACCACGCACGCATGCACCAGCATGTCGAGTACCGACGACAGTCGCGCGAGCGGCCAGTGGAAATCGGACACGACGAACACGAGCGCCTGGCGTCCAGCGATACGGATCGCGCAACGCCGCAATCCTTCGACGGCCGCGCGTCCGGCCTGACGTTCTGCCTGACGTTCTGCCTGACCATTCGCCTGACGATCAGCCGTTTCACCGGCGCGTTCGCGCAGCATGCTCGCGAGCAGCGAGCCCGTGCCCCGCCCCGTGCGCGCCGGCATGAACAGATCGTCGCGTTCGCCGCCATCGAAGGCCAGCATGCCGAGCCGGTCGCCGACCCGGAACGCGCTATGGCCGAGCGCTTCGACGAAATCGGCGGCGACCTCCAGCTTCGTTTTACGGCTGCCGAACCGCATCGACGCCGATACGTCGACGATCACGAACACCGGCACCGCGACGCGCTGCAAATGCACGCGCACGAGCCACTCGTCGCGCGCCGCGCGCAAGCTCGCGCGCAGATCGAGCCGGCGCGGGTCCGGGTAGTCGAACAACCGGCCGTGCATCGCGAACTGCTGACCCGAGCCGAAGCTCGAGCCCGGATGCGAGCCGGGCCGCGCGCCGGCCGCGCGCATCGGCAGACGGTAGTGGAATTCCGCGGTGTCGTTCATCGTGGTGCGCGCGCCGCAGTTCAGCGAGGCACGGCGACGTTCGCGACGATCCGCGCGATCAGCGCCTCGGCCAGCTCCTGGCGGCGTAGCTCGTAGATCGGTGTGAAGAACACCCGATGCCCCAGCGCCGGCAGCAGCACTTCGTGAATGTCCTCCGGAAGCAGATGCGTGCGTCCCGCGAGCCACGCGACCACGCGCGCGCCCCGCAGCAGCGCGCTCATGCCGCGCGGACTTGCGCCCGCGAGAATCAGCTGCTCCATGTCGACGCCGTCGAGCGCGATGCCGAAGCGCGCCGGCGTTTCCGTCGCCTGCCAGATGTCGTGCACGTAGCGCTCGATCGTCTCGCTCGCCTGCACGCCCTGCTGGATCGCCGCGCCGATCCGGTTCAACTGTTCCCACGGCACGATCGACGGAGTCAGCTGCGCGAGCAGGCCGTCGACGTCGTGGAACCTCGTGTCGAAGACGAGGCTGCGCCGCGCGTCCTCGTCGGTCGGCGTCGGCATGTTCAGCTCGAACAGGAAGCGGTCGCGCGCCGCCGACGCGAGCTCGAAGGTCTCTTCCTTCTCGACCTTGTTGCGGTCGGCGTATACGGTCATGTGCGGAAAGCGATGCTCGCGGTCGAACGCCCACACGGAACGTTCGGCCATCGCGCGCAACAGCAGCGATTGCACCTGCGGACGCGCGCGATTGATCTCGTTGAAGAAGAAGGTGGTCAGCTGCTCGCCGTGGCGCAGCAGCGGGCCCGGTTCGATGCGCGGCTTGCCGTCGGCATCGACATAGGTGTGATAGACGAGGTCGCCCGGCATCAGATCGATCGTCCCTTCGACGCGCTCGAAATCGCCGCCGACCACGCGCGCGAACGCCCGCAACACCGTCGTCTTGCCGACCCCGACGCCGCCTTCGAGCAGGACGTGGCCGCGTGCGAACAACGCGACGTTGATAAGCCTCAGCGTTTGCTGCTGACCGACGACGACTCTCGCGACTTCGTTTTCGATCCGCTGGGCGTGAGAACGCCAGTCCTGAAGCTGCTCGCCGGAAACCATCGCTGCGATCCCCTTCCGTGGTGCTGGCGTTTATTTGCACGACGCCCGAACGTCGACGCGCTTCAAGCGCTCGCCAGCCTTCCGTTCAAGCATGGTTTATGCCGATCGTGAGCACGGGACCCAAGAGTTAAATCGAATGCGAAAAGTTGGCAGCCTGTCACGACAGCCGGGTACAGACTGTGCCATCGACGCCGCCTGGGACGCGTCGTTCACCAGCAAGCCGACGAGCGCATGACGCTACCGCTTCGCGCCGACCGGCGGTTTCGCAAACACCCCGGCAAACTGGGCATATTCCTGCTCCAGATGCACCGCCGCGTGCTCGAGCAGAAACTGCCGGAACATCATGCTGGTCGGCGAAAGCTGCTTCGTGCGCAGATGCACGACCTGCCACGCGCGTTCGATCGGCGTGCCGTTCACGTCGAGCAGCGCGATCTCGCCGGTGCGCAACTCCAGTTGCAACGTATGCAGCGAGATCAGACTCACGCCCATGCCCGCCATCACCGCCTGCTTGATCGTTTCGTTGCTGCCGAGCGTGACCGTTTTCGCGGGTGTGAACAGATGCTGCCGGAACATCGCCTCGGCGGCCATGCGCGTACCCGAGCCCGGCTCGCGCAGCAGGAAGGTGTCGCGGCGCAACTCCTGCAGATCGAAGCGGCGCGCGCCGCACAGCGGATGATCGAGCGGCGCGATCACCACCTGAGGATGACTCGCGAGCGGCTCGGCCGTCGTATCGAGTTCGGGCGGCGGGCGGCCCATGATCGCGAGATCGATCGCGTTGTCCTGCAACAGACGCAGCAACGCGTCGCGATTGCCGACCGAGAAGTGCACGTCGACCTTCGGGTATAGATGCGAGTACATCGCCAGCAGTTTCGGCGCGAAGTAGGTCGCCGAACTGACGATGCCCATGTTGATCGAGCCGCTGTCGGCCTGCTTCAGCGACATCATCGCGTCTTCGGTGTCCTTGATTTCGCCGAGAATGCGGCTCGCGTGATGGGTCAGCACCTCGCCCGCTTCGGTCAGCGTGAGCTTGCGCGCGATGCGCTCGAACAGCCGCAGGCCGACCGCCTCTTCGAGCTGATGAATCTGCATCGACACCGCCGGCTGCGTCAGATGCAGCTCCTCGGCCGCGCGCGCGAAACTCGTATAGCGGCTCGCGACGACGAAAATCTGCAACTGCCGCAGGGTCAGCGTGCGAACGAAATTCAGCTTGACCCGGTTCGTCGCGAAACTCGCGTTCTGCATTTGATTCAGCGACTCGCTCGCGGCGCATTCGATGACGGTTTCGCCGGCGCCTTGCCCGAAGGCAACTTGTTCAGTGCCGATTGAAAGCTCAACGACTCCGTATGCGCCGGATGCGCAAAGTCGTTGTTGGGACCCGGCACGTCGGTGCGGATCTGCACGACCTGGCCCGGCACGCCGTCGGCGAGCAGGAACGTGTAGCGCTTGCCCGTGTATTGTGCGAAGCGCTCCGCGTTCGGATCGTTCAGATAAGGCTGCACGACGATGCGCCGCGCGCTGACCGGCTTGCCGCCGACCTCGCTCGGCACGCTCTCGATCTGCGGCCCCGCGGCGAGCGCGAGACGCAGACGCTGCTGGAAATAGCGGCGCTGCCCGCCGGTGAGACCCTGCATCTCCGCGATGTCGTGTTCGAGAAAATAAATGATTGCCGGATTGCACTGCAGGCCGCCGATCGGCAGGTTCACGCTGCCGCTATGGTCGGACACCTGTGCGTCGCCTTTCGCGTTGTTCTCGCTCAGCACCAGCACCTTGACGACATCGGCGCTGCGAGACGGCTGCCCGGAATCGATCAGCGCGTAGTCGAGTTCGGTCTGCGCGGCGACGCCGTGCAGATGATCGGTCAGAAAAATCAGCCGCTCGGCCGGCGTGATCTCGTCGCCGCCCGGCGCCGACGCCGGACTCGCCGCACGCGCGGCGGCTGGCGCGAGGCACAGCACACACAGCGTCCCCATCAGCGCGGCGCGTGCCGCGCGCAGCCAGGCGCCGCGCGCGCGCGTCATGGCGACGCGTCGCCAGGCTTGCCCGCCGGCGCGTCGACCGGTTTGAGCATCGGCACCTGGTAGGTCGCGAGGATGCTGTCGATCTTGTCGTGATTCGCGCCGATCCATTGATCCACCTTGTCCTTCCAGTCCTTCTCGCCGTAGCGCACGCCCATCGAAATCGTGTAGTCGAAGCGGATGCCGGGCCCCGGCGGGAACGGCACGAGCCTGACCGAATCACCGGCGCGCTTTGCGAAGTAGCCGGCAATCGGCCCCCACAGGAACACCACGTCGACGTTGCCCGCGCGCAGGTCGTGTTCGATCATCTGGCCCGGGTACACGGCCGGATCGCCGCTTTGCACCTGGTACGACACCGCCTGGTCGATCAGGTTGTGGCCGAGCAGCCAGTCCACCGCGGGGGTTTGCGAAAAGATGCCGAAGCGCAGCTTGTGCAGTTGATCGGGCGGCAGCTTCAGCAGGTCGTCGGGCGTCTTGATGCTCGCGAACTCGGGGCGGTTCGGCAGCACCATTGCGTAGGTCGAGCGCAGATACGGCTGCGTCGTCGACGTCATGTCATAGCCCTTCGGCACGCCGATGATCAGGTCGCACCGATAGCGCTCGCTGCCGTCCTCCTTCTCGCGCAGCGTGTGGCGCACGAAGCCCATGCGCTGCGGAAAGTACGTGTATTCGAGCTTGTAGCCGAAGTCGCTCGCCATCTGGGCCGCGATGCGGTTCTCGTAGCCCTCGCCCTTGTCGTTCGACAACGGCATGTTGTTCGGGTCCGCGCACACCCTGAGCACGCCGTCCGCGCCGTCGTTGTTCGGCAGCGCGGGGCCGTCCGCCCGGACCGCGGCGCTCGCGAGCGCCGCGCCACACAACGCGGCCGCGATCACGCTGACATGCACGGACATGCTTCTCTTATCACGCATCGTGAGCCTCCGGAAGAGTGACGGCACGGCGTTAGTTGGCGTCGATGGCCTTCAGATCGCCCGGCTTGATCTGTCCATCGGAGCGCCCTTTCAGGTACGCGTAGAGGTTTTCCCAGTTCTTCTGCATCATCTGGCTCGTGCTGAAATCGGGCATGCCCTTGTCCACCCGGCCGCCGAACACCGTGCGATGAAACTCGGTCTTGTCCAGCGTCTTGAACGCGTCGATCAGCGACGGCCCGACCATGCCCTGCTGCTGCGCGCCGTGGCAGCGTTCGCAAGCGAGCGCGCGCCACGTCTTCCAGCCCTGCAGCGTATTACTGTCCACCTTGGTGCCGTCGACCACCTTGTACGCGACCTGCGCAATCGAAGGATTGTTCTGCGCGTATCCGACGGGCAGCACGACGAGCGCTGCGGGCAACACCGTGAGCAACAGGATAGATCGGCCTTTCATGCACATGTCTCCATCTGGGAATAAGCCGCGCCCCGATGCGTTTCATCGACGCATCCATCCACCAACGGGCGCGATCTGGGGGTGATTCAATGCTTGCGCGAGGCTGACGGGGCGGCCGTGCCTGTTCAAGCCGCCCCGCTCGTTCAGCCTTTCATTTCAGCCGTTCGTTCAGCTCTTTTCGCCAGGAATCGCGAACACGAACAGCGTGCCGCCGAGCGCGGTGTACTTCGCGAGATCTTTGTAGCCGCCGACCGCACCCAGACCTTCGGTCGGCTTCTCCAGACCTGCCGCCATGCCGATGCCGGCCCAGCCGCCGATGCCCGAATACACGCCGACGTACTGCTTGCCCTGATACTCATACGTGAAGACGTTGCCGATGATTCCCGACGGCGTCTTGAAGCGCCACAGTTCCTTGCCGTCCTTGATGCGCACCGCCTTCAGGTAGCCTTCCAGCGTGCCGTAGAACGCGATGCCGCCCGCGGTCGCCAGCACACCCGACCACACCGAGAACCTCTCCGGCTTCGAGTAGACGATCTTGCCCTTGCTCGCATCCCACGCGATGAAGTTGCCCATCGCGTTGCCCTCGTTCGGGCCCGGATACATCGACAGCGTGGCGCCGACATACGGCTGTCCCGACACGTAGTCGACATCGAACGGCTCGTAGTCCATACAGACGTGGTTGGTCGGCACGAGGAACAGGTGCGAGTTCGGATCGTATGCCGCCGGTTGCTGGTCCTTCGAACCGAGTGCCGCCGGGCAGATGCCCTTCACGTTGTGATCGGAGCCGGCCGCCTGCGTCGAGTACGCCGCGTTGCGAATCGGCAGGCCGCTTTGCAGGTCGACACGGTCGGCCCAGTTCACCGCCGGGTCGTACTTCTGCGCGACCAGCAGCTGTCCGGTTACGCGATTGAGCGTATAGCCGAAGCCGTTCCGGTCGAAGTGCACGATCGCGGGCACCTGCTTGCCGTTGATCGTCAGATCGGACAGGATCATTTCGTTGACGCCGTCATAGTCCCATTCGTCGTGCGGCGTCATCTGGTAGACCCATTTGGCCATGCCGGTATTCAGGTCGCGCGCGAAGATCGACATCGACCATTTGTTGTCGCCCGGACGTTGCGTCGGGTTCCATGTGCCCGGATTGCCGGTACCGTAGTACACAAGGTTGAGTTTCGGATCCCACGCATACCAGCCCCACGTGGTGCCGCCGCCGAGCTTCCACTGATCGCCCTTCCATGACTTCAGCGACGAATCCGCGCCCACCGGCACCATCTGGCCGTTGGAGTACGTCATCGTCTTTTGCGGGTCGAGCAGCATATCGTTGTCGGGGCCCGTGCTGTACGCGGTCCAGGCCGGTTTGCCGGTCTTGATGTCGTACGCGATCAGACGCCCGCGCACGCCGAACTCGCCGCCCGAGATCCCGGTCAGCACCTTGTCGCCGAATACGTGCGGCGCGTTGGTGTTGGTTTCGCCGGCTTTCGGATTGCCGTTCTGCGCGGTCCACACCACGTCGCCCGTCTTCGCGTTCAGCGCGACGAGCTTGGTGTCGGCCTGCTGCAGGAAGATCTTGCCGTCGCCGTACGCGAGACCGCGATTGACGGTGTCGCAGCACATCACGGAGACGACCTGCTCGTCCTGTTTCGGCTGATACTGCCAGAGGAACGTCTGATCCTTCAGGTTGACCGCAATGACCTTGTTCGGAAACGGGGAGTGGACATACATCGTGTCGCCGATCACGAGCGGCGCGCCTTCATGGCCGCGTAGCACCCCGGTCGACATGGTCCATGCGACCTGCAGTTTGCCGACGTTGTTCTCGTTGATCTGCTTGAGCGGGCTGTAGCGGTGATTCGCATAATCGCCCGCCTGGGCCGCCCAGTTGGCTGGATTTTTCATCAGCCCGTCGAGCTGCGAATCGGCCTGCGCAGCCAGAGAGCCAAAGGCTGCGGATGCGAGGATCGCGAGCCCAAGAACTACATTGCGTAAGTTCATGTCTCCTCCAGAATTGTCCTGCTGTTCAACTCACGAATGACCCACGCTACCTCATCGCATCGTGCGCGCCTTCTCGAGTGCGGGTAACGATTAACGCGCTATCCCGATTCGATGTCGGGCTTCGCGACGCATGAACGGCCGACGCATATTCCATGCCGGAACAGCGGCAACGTTTGCCGCTATTGGCTGCGCTGGCCCGGCGACTCGGCACGCGCGAGGCGTCGCGGCACTCGGGCGTTGCACGCCGATGCTTGCATGGCGGTAAGCTGAAGGGCCTGCGTCACGCGATGCGGCACATACTGTGTCACTTGCGTGATACGAATCGTGTCCTTTGCGAATCACACGCCGCGGCACGGGCCTGTCACTTGCAACGATGCTTCGTTCGGCGATCGATTCGCGCATTCGAGGAGCAACAGCCATGGCAAACACCGAGCACGTCTATACCGACGAAGAGATCCAGCAGCGCCTCGTCGGTCCGCTGCAGCACTGGTATCTGGAAGATGGCTGGCTGCGGCGCAAATACCGCACCGAGGGCTGGAAGGGAACGCTGATGGTGGTCAACACCGTCGGCCACCTCGCGGAAGCCGCCTGGCACCACCCCGATCTGACGGTCTCGTACGCCTTCGTGACCGTGAAGCTGAAGACGCACAGCGCCAAGGGCATCACCGATAAGGACTTCGCGCTCGCGACGAAGATCGAATCGGTGGTCCACTGGCAGCCCGGCCTCGAGGACGGCCCGCTCGAAGGCACGCCCGCCGACGATCAGCGCTTCCGCTATATCAAGTACGACGCGCCCAAACCCGCGCAAGGCAGTTGACACGCGTTCCTGTCGCCGGATGAAACAGCGCGTGACACAGTGCGCCTTCGGCGTCACACAGCGTCCATGCGGCGGCGAACCGCGTGGGGCGCGGCGTGCCCGTTTAGAGGTTCCAATGGGCCGAACCCGCGGCGGCGGCCGTTGCGCGTGCCTGGTACGGCTTTCGCTTGACGTCGCCGGGTGCACTTATCGCTGGAACCCGCGACGCGTTGCGGACGCCCCGCGGCCGAACCCGGTCTTGCGCACCCGCAAGGACACCTGAGGACACTCGAGATGCCGCTTCAGCTCCGCCGCCTGCCGCCACGCGCCCCCATCACGATCGATGCGCCCGCGCGGCTGCATCTGGGCTTTCTCGATCCGAACGCGTCGCTCGGGCGTGCGTTCGGCAGCCTGGGGCTCGTCATCGATACGCACGGCACGCGGATCGAAGCGCGGCTCGCCGAACGCGAGCAGATCGGCGGGGTGGTCAGCGAGGCCGAGCGCGAGCGCATCGCGCTGAGTCTCGCGCGGCTGCAGGCCGCCTATGGACCGGCGACACTCGCGATCGACGTGCTGGAGGCGCCACGCGCGCACACCGGCCTCGGCTCCGGCACGCAGCTGGCGCTGGCGGTCGGCACCGCGTTCGCGCGCCTCGTCGGCCAGCCGGCGCGGAGCGCCGAGCTCGCCAGTCTGCTCGGGCGCGGCGCCCGCTCCGGCATCGGCATACTCGGCTTCGAGTGCGGCGGCCTGCTGCTCGATGGCGGCCCGCCCGGCGATCTGCGCCAGAGCATGCCGCCGCTGCTGTCGCGCCAGCCGTTTCCGCAGCCGTGGCGCGTGCTGCTCGTCAGCGACAACAGCCGCGAGGGCTTGCACGGTACCGAGGAACGCAGCGCGCTCGCATCGCTCGCGCCGTTTCCGCAGCGGCTCGCCGCGCATCTGTGCCATCTGGTGCTGATGCAGATCCTGCCCGGCGCCGCCGAACATAACTTCGCGCCGTTCGCGCACGGCCTCACCGAGCTGCAGCAGACCATCGGCGAATATTTCGCGAGCGCGCAAGGCGGCGTGTTCGCGAGTCCCGACGTCGAGCACGTACTGCGCGCGGTCGCCGCCGAACGCACCGCCGGCATCGGCCAGACCTCGTGGGGCCCGACTGGCTTCGCGGTGCTCGCGAGCGCGCGCGAGGCCGACCGCGCACTCGCGACCGCGCGCGCCGTCGCGAGCGCGCTGCCGCATATCGAATGCAGCGTCGTCGCGGGCCGTAATAGCGGCGCGGCGATCAGCGGCGCCGAGGCGCGCGCGCCGCACATCGACGCCGCATGATGCGCTGCACCGCTCAGGCCGCCGCTTACCGCCGCTTACATAAGGCGCTGCCACGCGCGGCGCGGCCTTGCCTTGCCTTGCGCCGTCCCCGAGATTGCCACTAAAACGAGCCCCGCCATGTCAGAAACCCTTGAAAGGCCCTACATCCTGCACATGTTCACGGCCACGCCACAGATGAGTCCGTTCGACGTCAACATGGCCGCCGACGCCGGCTATCAGGTCATCGTGCCGTATTGCAACGTCGAAGCGGGCATGGTCGCGAATCTGACGCAGGACGCGATCTTCTCGCGCGGCCCGAAAGGGGTGTCGCGCACCGGCATCTTCATCGGCGGACGGGACGTGATGCAGGCCGCCGACATGCTCGACACCGCGCGCCGCGCGATGGTCCCGCCGTTCGAGGTCTCGGTGTTCGCCGATCCGAGCGGTTCGTACACGACCGCGGCCGCGCTCGTCGCGCTGGTCGAGCGGCATCTGGGCAAACAGCACGGCGTGGAGCTGGGCGGCAAGCGCGTGCTGATTCTCGGCGGAACGGGCGCGGTCGGGCGCATCGCGGCGGCGATCGCCGCGTCGCGCGGCGCCGACGTGACGATCGCGAGCCACCACGACCGCAATCGCGCGCGCGGGGCCTCGGCCGAAGTCAACGAGCGCTTCGGCATCTTCACGAACGGCATCAGCGCCACGACGCCCGCCGAACTGCGCGGCGCGCTCGCCGACGCGGAAATCGTGCTCGCCACCGCCGTCGCGGGCGCGCAGGTGGTCGGCAGGGACGACCTCGTGCATGCGAAGCGCCTGCTCGTCGCCGCCGACGTCAACGCGGTGCCGCCCGAAGGCATCGCCGGCGTGAATGTGATGAACGACGGCAAGCCGATCGACGGCGTGCCGAACGCGGGCGCGGTCGGCATCGGCGCGCTGGCGATCGGCAACGTCAAATATCAGGTCGAGCATCGCCTCTTCATGCGCATGCGCACGGGTGGTAAGCCGGTCTACCTGGGCTTCCCGGAAGCCTACGACGAGGCCCGCGCGGTCGCGGCCGGTCTCGGCTGAGCGCGATCGTCATGAAGTCGCACCGCCCGCTCATGCATGCGCCGTTGGTCGCGGTCGTCGGGCAGTCCGCGCGCTTGCTCGCGCAGTCCGCGGCGCGCGCCGGCCTGCATGTCGCCGCGCTCGATATCTTCGGCGACCGCGACACGCGCGAGGCCGCCGAGCTATGGTTCGACATCGGCGGTGGTGATGGCGCGCTCGGGATCGACCGGGCGCGGCTCGTCGATGCGCTTGCGCGTGTCGCGCGCTTGCCGGGTTTGCTTGGCTGGATCGGCGGCAGCGGGCTCGAACCTTTGATGCCTCAGTTGTGCCGCGAATCCGGCTTGCCGCGCTTTCTCGGCAACGCTGCCGAGGCGATCGCGGCCGTGCGCGAGCCGCGGCGTTTTTTCGCGCTGCTCGACGCGTTGCGGATTGCGCATCCGGCTGTGTCGTTCGAGCGGCCCGCGACGGCCGAGGGCTGGCTGTTCAAGCAGGCGGATGGTTGTGGCGGTACGCATATCGAGGCGGCCGACTCGTTCCATTTGACGACCGACTCCGCGCACGGCTACTTCCAGCGCATTGGCCAGGGCCGCTCGCTGTCGGCGCTTTTCATCGGCGCGCACGGCAGCGCGCATCTGATCGGTTTCGCCGAGCAATTCATCTGCGCGATCGGCGATCTGCGCTTCGTGCATGCGGGCTCGATCGGGCCGATCGACTTGCCGCCAGCGTTCATCGCGCGCGTGCAGCAAGCGCTCGACGCGCTGTGCGCAAACACCGGCCTCGTCGGCATCAACAGCTGCGACTTCCTGTCGGACGGCACCTCGTTCGAGGTGCTCGAAATCAACCCGCGCCCTTCGTCGACGATGGCGCTCTACGAAACCGCGTCGCCCGATGCATGGCCGGCCGGCCTGCTCGCCTGCCACCTCGACGCGTGCCGCCACGGCCGCGCGCCGTCGGCCGCGAGCCTCGCGCTCGCCCGCGCGCCGCGCCGGCGTGCCGGCCAGCGCGTGCTGTACGCGCAGCGGCCGTTCAGCGTCTCGGCCGCGTTCTCGGACGCCTGCCTGCGCGATCCGCAATGCCGCGACGTACCGATGCCGGGCACCCGTATCGACGCAGGGCAGCCGGTCTGCACGCTGCACGCGCGAGCGGCATCGGTGGACGCGGTGCTCACCGCGCTCGACGCGCAGCACGAACGCGTCGTCCAACGAATCGAAACCTGCGATGAACCCGACCATGCCTGCCTCCACGCCCACAGCTGAGACTTCCGCGCCCGCCGCGTTGCCGAGCGTGAACGCGCTTTCAGAGCGCCTCGTAGCACGGCTCGTCGATCAAGCGGCACAGCTCGGTGTCGCACTGACGCGCACGCGCGACGGCACCGTGATCGCGGACGCCGGCGTCGATGCGCGCGGCAGCCTCGACGCCGGCGTGCTGATCGCGCGCATCTGCATGGGCGGTCTCGGCCGCGTCGCGGTACGCGCGAACTTCGACGCCGCGCCGCTGTGGCCGACGATGCTCGAGGTCAGCACATCGTCGCCGGTGCTCGCCTGTCTGGGCAGCCAGTACGCGGGCTGGAGCCTGTCGGCGACCAGGGAGCAGACCGGCGGCAAGAGATTCTTTTCGCTCGGCTCGGGGCCCGCGCGCGCGCTCGCGGTCAAGGAGCCGCTATTCGACGAACTCGGCTATCGCGACCGCCACGAGCGCGGCGCGCTGGTGCTCGAAGTGGACCGCCTGCCGCCGCAGGTCGTGATCGACAAGGTGCTGCACGATTGCGGCCTCGCGCCCGAACACCTGACGCTGATCGTCACGCCGACACACTCTGTCGCGGGAACGGTACAGGTCGTCGCCCGCGTCGTCGAAGTTGCGCTGCACAAGGTGCACGTGCTCGGCGTACCGCTCGATGAGATCGTCGCGGGGACGGGCTCGGCGCCGCTGCCGCCGCCCGCGCCCGACGGCATTCAGGCGATGGGCCGCACCAACGACGCGATCCTGTACGGCGGCCGCGTGCACCTGAGCGTCCAGCACGACGAGATCGCGCAACGTCTCGCCGACACCCTCCCCTCCGCCAATTCGCGCGACTACGGCCGGCCGTTCGCGGACGTCTTCACGGCCGTCAACTTCGACTTCTATCAGATCGATCCCGCGCTGTTCGCGCCCGCCGAGGTGTGGGTCAGCAGCCTCGAAAGCGGCGCGACCTATCATGGCGGCCGGCTCGACGGCGGCCTGCTGCGCAAACAGTGGGGCGGCGAGTCCGTCGCACGATGATGATCACATCAGGCGTGCGCATCGCGATCATGAC
The DNA here is from genome assembly GCF_014397655.1 of Paraburkholderia sp. UCT31. Taxonomy (NCBI): domain Bacteria; kingdom Pseudomonadati; phylum Pseudomonadota; class Betaproteobacteria; order Burkholderiales; family Burkholderiaceae; genus Paraburkholderia; species Paraburkholderia sp. UCT31. Next base: position 51,147 of record NZ_VZQP01000033.1, on the reverse strand, counting down.
CGACGAAACCGGCTGGCACACCGGCCGGCTGAAAAAGGCGTTCCGCGCGCGCGGCGCCGAGGCGCGTTGCGTCGATCTCGCGGATTGCCGCATCGACACCACGTGGCTGCCGCACGGCCTCGCGATCCCGGGCTTCGGCCGCACGCTGCCGGACGCGGTGTTCGTACGCGGCATCGCCGGCGGCAGCTTCGAGCAGGTGACGCTGCGGCTCGGCATCCTGCACGCGCTGCGCGAATCGGGCGTGCCGGTGTACAACGACGCGCGCGCGATCGAGCGCAGCGTCGACAAGTCGATGACGAGCTTCCTGCTGCATCGCGCGGGCGTGCCGACACCGGCCACCTGGGCCGGCGAATCCGCCGCGTTCGCGCAACGCGTACTGATGCACGAAGCGGCCGCCGGCCGTCAGGTCGTGCTCAAGCCGCTGTTCGGCTCGCAAGGCCACGGGCTCAAACGGCTCGGCGCGCGCGGCGGGCTGCTCGCGCCATTGCCGTCGCTCGCGCGTTATCGGCAGGTCGCTTATCTGCAGCGCTTCGTCGCGAGCGACCGGCCGGGTTTCGACTGGCGCGTGCTGGTGATTGGCGGCAAGGCGGTTGCGGCGATGCGGCGCAGCGGCGGCAAGGGCTGGATTCACAACGTTGCGCAAGGCGCGCGCTGCGAGCCCGCCGAGCTCACGGTCCCGCTCGCACAGACGGCAGTGCGCGCAACCGCCGCGCTCGGGCTCGACTACGCGGGCGTGGACCTGATCCCGAATGCCGACGACGCCGCGCTGCCCCTCGTGCTCGAAGTCAACGGCGTGGCCGCGTGGCGCGGTTTGCAGTCGGTCGTGCCGCTCGATGTCGCGGCGGCGCTCGTCGACGATCTGCTCGATCGCAGGCTGGCCGGGCAAGCCGCTAGCGCCGGGTTGCCCGAGCAGTCTGCGCAGCGCCGGGCGTGAGCGCGATGCCCGACACTCATGCGATTCCCGTCGAGCACGCGCGCGCGGCCTTCCTCGAAGCCTGCGCGCTCGACGTCACCACGCCGAAACCCGGCAACGTCAGCACCCAAAGCCCCGGCCACGGCATGCACGCGGCCCAGTTCCTCGCCAGCGCGGACGCGTCGCTCGACGCGCTATTCGCGCGCGGCGAGCGCGTCGGACAGCGCATTCTCGACGCGGTCACGCGCACGCGCGCGGCCGTCGGCTGCAATACGAATCTCGGCATCGTGCTGCTGGTCGCGCCGCTCGCCGCGGCCCTCGACGAAACCGGCGAACCGCCGGTGTCGGCGCAAGCGTGGCGCGCGGCCGTCGGCGACGTGCTGAGCCGGCTCGACGTCGAAGACGCTCGGCTTGCTTACCGCGCGATCGCGCTCGCCAATCCCGGCGGCCTCGGCGACGCGCCCGAGCAATCGGTCCACGCACCGCCGACGATCGGCCTGCGCGACGCGATGCGGCTCGCCAGCGAGCGCGACAGCATCGCGCGGCAGTACGCGAACGGTTTCGCCGACCTGTTCGACACCGGCCTCGCCGCCTACTTCGAAGCCTCGAGACCAACGCCCGAACCCGCGCCCGCCGATCCAGGCGAAATCGCGATGCTCAACCTGTTTCTCACGTTCCTCGGCGGCTGGCCCGACTCTCACATTGTGCGCAAGCACGGCCGCGCTCTGGCGCAGAGTGTCACGCTCGTGGCACGCGAACAGCGCGCGCGCTGGCGCCAAACGCGATCCGCCGCGCGCCGCTCGGCAAGCGATCCGCAACTCGATGCTTGGGACGCCGAATTGAAGGCCCGCGCGATCAATCCCGGCACCAGCGCGGACCTCGCGGTGGCCACGCTGTTTCTTGCGCGCTGCGTCGAAGGGCGCGGTTAACCCTGAATCGTCTGGACTGAACACGACCCGGACAGGCGCGCCAGCAGGCCCTTTGCCAAAACTGGCACGGAACCTGTTAGTTAGTACCGCCGTGCATTCCCGCACCGCTCTCGCGATGCTGATCCGGACGATCGCGGGCGGCGCCTCGTCAGCAGGTCCATACCTACTCTTTTGGAGGAACAGAATGGCCAAGATCAACCGCGTCATGATCGGTGAGTCGCTCGTCGGCGACGGCAACGAGGTCGCGCACATCGACTTGCTGATCGGACCGCGAGGTTCGGCTGCGGAAACCGCGTTCTGCAACGCCCTCACCAACAACAAGGACGGATTCACGTCGCTGCTCGCCGTCGTCGCGCCCAATCTCATCACGAAGCCCAATACGATCCTGTTCAACAAGGTGACGATCAAAGGCGCCAAGCAGGCCGTGCAGATGTTCGGCCCGGCGCAGCACGCGGTCGCGCTCGCGGTGGCCGACAGTGTCGAGGACGGCACGATCCCGCAGGAAGAAGCCGACGATCTGTTCCTCTGCGTCGGCGTGTTCATTCACTGGCAGGCCGAGGACGACAAGAAGATCCAGCAGTTCAACTATCAGGCGACGCGCGAGGCCATCAAGCGCGCGGTCAGCGGCGACCCGAGCGCGGCTGAAGTGCTGGCGAAGAAGGGCAGCGTCGCGCATCCGTTCGCGCCGAACTGACGGCGCATGCAAGCGCAGGAGACGCGGCGCCGTTGCCGGCCCCGCCTCTTCGCGCATCCCGTCGCCTCGCGGCCGCAAGGCACGCATCTCGCGCAGCGGTTCGCGAAGCAGGCTCAATGCTCTCGCAGAGGCATTCAATGACCAACAGATGTCGCGCGCTTCTCGCCTTTACCTCGCTCCTGCTCGCCGCGCCGCTCGCGTGGGCGGGCGGCTACAACTATCCGACCGAGGGCCGCGTCGAATACGTGCTCAGCTGCATGGACGATAACGGCCACGATTTCGCGAACGTCTACAAGTGCTCGTGCGTGATCGACAAGATGGCCGCGTCGTTGCCGTACGACGAATTCGTCGACCAGTCGACCTTCTCGAAGTACGCGACGCTAGGCGGCGAAGGCGGCGCGGAATTCCGCGTCGACCACGCCAAGGCGCAAACCAGGCGCTTCCGCGCGCTGCAAACCAGCGCATATCAGGCGTGCGGACTCGGTCCGCAGAAAACGTCGACCGTGGCGAAATGACCACGGCCTGAAACGCGCCGGGCGTTTGGCGCGCCCGGCTCGGCGCGCCCGGCTCGGCGCCCCCGGCTAGGCGCCCCCCGCTCGGCGCGCCCGGCTAGGCGCCCCCGGCTAGGCGCCCCCCTCAATTCGGCACCAGCCCCTCGCCCAGCGACGCGTACCGCGCGAGACCCACGGCCGCCGCCGAGCCATCGCCGCGACGCCGCTCGATCTGCACGCCGACGGCCGCGAGGTCGGCGAACTTGGCCGGCTTCGCGAGCGACACGCGCACCCAGTGCGCGCCGAAGTCGGCGATCAGCCGTTGCGCGATCGTCTCGGCAAGCGCCTCCAGCAGCCGCACGCGATGCGACGCGAACAGCTCGAGCAGCGCCCCGCGCACGGCCGCGTAGTTGACCGTATCTTCGATCCGGTCCGTCGCGCAGGCGCGGATCGCTGGCACGCCGATAGCCAGGTTCACACGCACCGGTTGCGCAACATGCAACTCGCTGCTATCGATACCGATGACCGTCTGGCCGATGAAATTCTCGATGAATACGATGTCGAGGCGCTCGGGCAACGCGCCGACTTGCGGGCCGGGATTGGCGCCGAGGCTGGAAAATGCGGCAAGGCGAACAGTATCGAAACGATCCATGATTTGATCTCCGCCGCGGCGCGGCCCAGGATTGAACAGCCTGTGATGACGAGCGAAACGATGCAACAGTAGAACAGTAGAACTGAACGACGCGCGGCACACTCTGTGCCGAAGCTGCGACAGGCATGCAACCTGCAACCCGTTTAACGCGTCGCGCATCGAGAAAAGCAAAATCCGGGCACAGTGAGGTAAACCCAGTGTGACTTTCTGTTGAACCAATCCTGCATCGGGCGTACAGTTTTCAACACCCGCCTCCTAGTAGGGCCGGTCGGGAGGGCGCAGGCGAACCGAGATTGCGCCGCGCCAGGGGCAGGCAGGCTTGATAAAGCGGCATTCGCGGCGTGCGAAGCAGTCACGCTTGCGAAATGACGCAACGGAGACAAATCCCATGTCGTTGCTCGCTGACAGCAGTACGCACGTCCGGGAAGTTCTGAACGTGGTCAACCATCAGTTGACCACGCGCCCGACAAGCGAACCCGTAGCTCAGTCGTGGACGCGCTGCATCAACGAATTCCAGCTGGACCCCGCGCGTTTCGTGCCGCCGCCGGTGCTCACCGAGTACGAACTCAGCGCGCGCCGTGAGGCGCTCGGCGATCTGATCGCGTGTTCGAAGCTCGAGATGACGACGCTCTACCAGCAACTGGCCGATCCCGAGCTCGCGGTCGTGCTCGTCGATTCTGGCGGCGTGATCGTGCATCAGGTGTCGTCCGTGCCGTTCGCCGAGGCGGTCGCCGTCGACGGCTTTCGCGTCGGCGCGCTGTGGAGCGAACGCGAAGCCGGCACCAACGGCATGGGCACCTGTCTCGCGGAGCGCGACTGCATTGCCGTCTGTCAGCACGAGCATTTCTATCCGCGCTATACGTCGCTGACGTGCTCGGCCGCGCCGATCTTCGACGACGGCGGCGAAATCGCCGGCGTGCTCGACGTCACGAGCCGCTCGAAGCTGCTGCAGCAGCACTCGCTGGTGCTGGTCGGCATGTCGCGGCAGATGATCGAAAACCGTCTGCTCGATGCGCGCTACCGGCACGCCAACATGATCCATTTCCACAGCCGCCCGGAATTCGTCGGCACGCTGCACGGCGGCAAGCTCGCGGTCGGCGACGACAGCACCGTGCTCGCCGCGAATCGCAGCGCGCTGTTCCAGCTGGGCTTCCGCTCGCTGAGCGAGCTGCGCGGCCGGCGCATCGAGGAAGCATTCAACGCGTCGCTCGAAGACATGATCGCGCGCAGCATTCGCGGCTCGTTCCATCCGGTCACCGTCTACAGCGCAAACGCGACGAACCGCTTTTTCCTCGTCGCGCAGACGCCGCAAAACGCCACGGGGCGCGTGACGCGCGTGCTCGTCCCCGACTCCGCCATGCGCGCCAACGCCTCCGAAAAACACGAGAAACATCCGCCGGTGCCGAAGCTCGACGAGATCGCGCACCTCGAATTCGGCGACCCGCGCATGGCCTCGCAGATCCAGTTGGCCGCGCGCGTGATCCAGCGCAAGATTCCGATCGTGCTGCGCGGCCAGACCGGCACCGGCAAGGAAGTCTTCGCGCAGGCGTTGCATAGCATCAGCCCGCACGCCGACGGTCTGTTCGTGCCGGTCAACTGCGCGTCGCTGCCGGAGAACCTGATCGAGAGCGAGCTGTTCGGCTACCGCGCGGGCGCGTTTACCGGCGCGCAGCGTGAAGGACGGCGCGGCAAGATCGTGCAGGCCAACGGCGGTACGCTGTTTCTCGACGAGATCGGCGACATGCCGCTCGTGTTGCAGGCTCGCCTGCTGCGCGTGATCGAGGAACACGAGGTCACGCCGCTCGGCGCCGAGACCACCGTCAAGGTCAATTTCCAGCTGATCAGCGCGAGCCACCGCAATCTGCTCGAACTCGTGCAAAGCGGGCAATTCCGCGAGGATCTGTACTACCGGCTCAAGGGCGTCGAGCTGAATCTGCCGGCGCTGCGCGAGCGCGTCGACAAGCTGCCGCTGATCCATCATCTGCTCGCGAACGAAACCGACGATCCGCCCGATCTGACGCCGGAAGCCGAACACGCGCTGCTCACCTACGCGTGGCCCGGCAACATCCGTCAGCTGCGTCACGTGTTGCAGATGGCCATCGCGCTGTCCGACGGCGAGCCGATCCGCTGCGAGCATCTGCCGCCCGAGGTCACGCAACGCACGTCGGCGGTCGACCTGCCGATCGCGCTGCGCCTCGCGAACGCGGACATGGACGGGCATCTCGCCGACGAAGCGGACATTTCTTCGCTGAACGCGATCCAGCTGAACGAGCGCGAAACGGTGCTGTCGCTGCTCGACGAGCACCGCTGGAACGTCAGCAACGTCGCGAAGGCGCTCGGCATCAGCCGCAATACGCTGTATCGCAAGATGCGCCGGCTGCACATCCGGCTGTCGCATGAAGGCTCGCCGGCCGACGGCATGCCGTTCGATCTCGACGCATGACCGGGTCGTCCCTCAGGTCCCCCAGCGAGTCTGCCCGCAAGGGCGCCCGCAATCTCGCCGACTTCAGGCCGGATGCGCACTTCGCGTGGTGCGTGACCGGCTCCGGTCATATGCTGGAAGAATCGATCGCGCTCGCGCGGCGCTTGCCGCGCGTCGATCTGTTTCTGTCCGCGGCGGCCGAGGAAGTGCTGCCGCTTTATGGCTGGTCGCTCGACAAGCTGCGCGAACACTTTCGCGTACTGCGCGACAACAGCGCGAGCGGCGTGCCGGTCGGCATGCTGTATCACGGCGTGTATCACACGGTCGTGATCGCACCCGCCACCAGCAACACGGTCGCCAAATGTGCTTACGGCATCTCGGATACGCTGCCGACCAATATGTACGCGCAGGCCGGCAAGCAATGCATCCCCGGCATCGTCTTTGCGTGCGACACCGAACCGAGCGTGATCACGCATAGCCCGGACGAATGGGTCGAACTGCGGCCACGGGCGATCGAACTCGACAACGTCGAGCGTCTGGCGCGCTTCGAATACACGACGCTCGCGCGCTCGCTCGACGAACTCGAAGCGGCGCTCACCCAACGCCTCGCGACCCTCGACCTCGCATGGACCACCTCCTCTTCCTGACCGGCCGGCTTGCCGAACCGAGCCTGCGGCGCGTGCTCGACGGCATGGCGCCGACGCCGTTCAGTTGGGAGGTGCGCGAAATCGGCCTGCAAGTGGCCGCGTTGATGACCGCCGACCTGATCCAGCGCCGCGTGAGCGCGCCGCTCGCCGCGCAGCGCGTGATCGTGCCGGGCCGCTGCCGTGGCGATCTCGACGCGCTGGGCGCGCACTACGGCGTGCCGTTCGAACGCGGTCCCGAGGAGGTCAAGGACTTGCCGCAGTTTTTCGGCCGCAAGGCGAAGCCGTTCGATCTGAGCCGCTACGACACGGAGATTTTCGCGGAGATCGTCGATGCGCCGCGCCTCGACCTCGACGGCATCGCGGCAAGGGCGCGCGAGTATGCGGCCCAAGGCGCGGACGTGATCGACATCGGCTGTCTGCCGGACACGGCGTTTGCGCATCTCGAAGATGCGGTGCGGCGGCTGAAGGCCGAAGGCTATCGCGTCAGCGTCGATTCGATGCGCAACGACGAACTGCTGCGCGGCGGCCGCGCGGGCGCCGACTATCTGATGAGCCTGAACCTCGACACGCTATGGATCGCCGACGAAGTGCCGTCGACGCCGATCCTCGTCGCGCGCGAACCGGCCGACCCCGCTTCGCTCGACGCCGCGATCGACGCGCTGTCCGCGCGCGGCCGCGCGTTTCTCGCCGATCCGATTCTCGATCCGATTCCGTTCGGGCTGGCCGCGTCGATTGCGCGCTATGTGCGTTTGCGCGAGCGCTATCCCGACATCGCGATCATGATGGGCATCGGCAACGTGACCGAACTGACCGAGGCCGACACGAGCGGCATCAACGCGGTGCTGCTCGGCATGGCGGCTGAATTGCGCGTTGGCGCGGTGCTGGCGACGTCGGTGAGCCAGCATGCGCGGCGCGCGTTGCGCGAAGCCGATGTCGCGCGCCGCGTGATGCATGCCGCGCGCGATGCGCAGGTGCTGCCGAAGGGCATCAGCACCGAACTCGCGACGGTCCACGCGAAACGGCCGTTTCCGTACAGCGCCGAAGAAATCGACGAATTCGCGCGCGGCGTGCGTGACCCGAATTTCCGCGTGCAGATCAGCGCCGACGGCATTCACGTGTACAACCGCGACGGCCATCGTCGCGGCGACGATCCGTTCGCGCTGTACCCGCAGTTGAACCTCGAAACAGACGGCGGCCACGCGTTCTATATGGGCGTGCAGCTTGCGCGCGCCGAGATTGCATGGCGGCTCGGCAAGCGCTTCGATCAGGACCAGCCGCTCGACTGGGGCTGCGCGGTCGACCGGCCTGAAGAAGATCTCAGCGCATGGTGCGCGCCGGGCGAGACAATGAAAAAGCGCTGAAACAGCAGCGCCATCATTGCATGGCGGCCACCCCCGCGGGTTCGTCGACAGTAGCCAGTTCGCCGCGCATGCCGCGGATCGCCTGCGCGCGATCGCCCGCACCGAACACGGCCGACCCGGCAACGAACACGTCCGCGCCCGCCATGGCGACACGCGCGATGTTCGACGCCTTCACGCCGCCGTCCACTTCGATCAGCAAGGGCCGCCCGGTGCGCTGCATCGTCGTGTCGACGCGCTCGCGCAGCAGCCGCAGCTTGTCGAGCGTTTCGGCGATGAATGCCTGGCCGCCGAAGCCCGGATTCACCGACATCACCAGCACGACGTCGAGCATCTCCAGCACGTGATCGAGCGCCGCGAGCGGCGTCGCCGGATTCAGCGCCAGCCCCGCGCGCGCACCGTGCGAGCGGATCAGTTCGATGGTCCGATGCACGTGCAGCGTCGCCTCCGGATGAAAACTGATCAGGTTCGCGCCGGCCTCGGCAAACGCCGACACCAGCGGATCGACGGGCGTGGTCATCAGATGCACGTCGAACGGCAGCGTCGTGTACGGCCGGATCGCCGAGCACACGAGTGGGCCGACCGTCAGGTTCGGCACGTAGTGGTTGTCCATCACGTCCAGATGAATCCAGTCCGCACCGGCCGCCGTCACGTCGCGAATCTCGTCGGCGAGCCGGGCAAAATCCGCCGACAGCAGCGACGGCGCAATCAGGAATTCGCGCATTGCGTTCTCCGTGGCAGTGGCGTTAGTGGTAGCGGCTCGCCATCGTATCGAGCGGCAGCGGCTTGATGCGCGCCGCCTGCCCCGCGCAACCGAACGCCTCGAATCGCTCGACGCAGATCGCGCTCGCCGCGGCGGTGGCGGCCTTCAATGCCGCGCGCGGATCGAACTCCGCGCGCGCGTTGGCGAGCGACCTGCGCATCGCGCCGCTCATCGCGAGACGGATGTCGGTGTCGATGTTGACCTTGCGCACGCCCTGGGCGATGCCGCGGCGGATTTCGTCGACGGGCACGCCGTAGGTGGTCGGCATCTCGCCGCCATATTCGCGGATCACCGCGAGCCATTCCTGCGGCACCGACGACGAACCGTGCATCACCAGATGCGTGTTCGGAATGCGCGCATGGATATCGGCGATCCGGTCGATCGCGAGGATGTCGCCGGTCGGCTCGCGGCTGAACTTGTACGCGCCGTGCGACGTGCCGATCGCGATCGCGAGCGCATCGACGCCGGTCGCGTCGACGAAGCGCCGCGCTTCGTCCGGATCGGTCAGCAGGTGCTCGCGTGTGAGCTTGCCTTGTGCGCCGACGCCGTCCTCTTCGCCTGCCGTGCCGGTTTCGAGCGAACCGAGACAGCCCAGTTCGCCCTCCACCGACACGCCGACCGCATGCGCGGCGTCCACCACGCGCCGGCTCACCTCGACGTTGTAGTCGTACGCGGCGGGGGTTTTCTGATCGGGCAGCAGCGAGCCGTCCATCATCACCGACGTGAAGCCCGAGCGGATCGCCTGCTGACACACCGCGGGGCTCGCGCCGTGATCCTGATGCAGCACGAGCGGAATGTCCGGGTGCGCTTCGAGCGCGGCGAGCACCAGATGGCGCAGATACGGCTCGCCGGCGTACTTGCGTGCGCCGGCCGACGCCTGCAGGATCACCGGGCTAGCGGTGGCCTCGGCCGCGCGCATGATCGCGTGAATCTGCTCCATGTTGTTGACGTTGAACGCGGGCACGCCGTAGTCGTGTTCGGCCGCGTGATCCAGCAGTTGCCGCAGGGTGATGAAGGCCATTGCGTGCTCCTCGACATGAAATGAAATCTTGGCGGACGGCGGGCTCAACGCGCGCGGTGCGCGACGCGCCGCGCTTCGAATCGCGCAACACGTACCACCGCATCGATCGCGAGCATGCGCAGCGCGTCGGCCATCGAGCGCGTGGCGGGTGCGTCAAGCGGTTGCGCGACTGCACTCATCGGATCTCTCCTTGCGAAATGGACCTCGGTATCCGTCCGGTACCGCTCAGGCGCGCGAGCGTCGGTCGATCAGTTGCAGGATCATCGGCGTGAAGATCAGCTGCATCGCGAGTCCCATCTTGCCGCCAGGCACGACGATCACGTTCGGGCGCGACATGAACGAGTCGTGCAGCATCGTCAGCAGATACTGGAAGTCGATACCCTTCGGCCGCGCGAAGCGGATCACGACGAAGCTCTCGTCCGGTTGCGGAATCTCGCGGGCGGTAAACGGATTCGACGTGTCCACGGTCGGCACGCGCTGGAAGTTCACATGCGTGCGCGAGAACTGCGGGCAGATGTAGTTCACGTAGTCGGGCATGCGCCGCAGGATCGTGTCGACCACCGCTTCGTGCGTGTAGCCGCGCATCGTCTGATCGCGGTGCAGCTTCTGGATCCATTCGAGGTTGATGATCGGCACGACGCCGATCATCAGATCCGCATGCCGCGCGATATCGACCCTGTCGGTCACCGCCGCGCCATGCAGCCCTTCGTAGAACATCAGGTCGGTATTGGGCGCGACCTCCTCCCACGGCGTGAAGGTGCCGCCGTCCTGCTTGTACAGTTGCGCTTCGCCCGCGTCGTGCACGTAGTGGCGAAACTGCCCGCTGCCGTTTTCGCCGTAGCGCGTGAACAGCGTTTCGAGTTCTTCGAGCAGATTCGCTTCCGGCCCGAAGTGGCTGAAATTCGGCACACCGTCGCGTTCGCGCTCCTGCATCGCCGCGCGCATGCCGTTGCGGTCGTAGCGATGGAACGCGTCGCCTTCGACGATCTGCGCATTGATGTGCTCGCGTCTGAAGATATGCGTGAAACTCTTCATGACGGTGGTGGTGCCGGCGCCGCTCGAGCCGGTCACCGCGATGATCGGATGTTTGACTGACATGCGTTTGTCTCCGGATGACTGTGTTCTGTGCGCTGAGCGCGCCGTCGGTCGCTGATCACGCCGTGAAATCCGGCAGGAACAACGAGCGCGTGCCGAACAGCGGCGACGTGAACGGCTTGTCCTCGCCGCGGTCGTATTCGCCGTGATAGCGCGCAATGCGCTCGACCTCGTTCTTCGAGCCGAGAATCACCGGCACGCGGCCATGCAGCGCGCGCGGCGCGACGTCGAGAATGCGTTCCCGGCCGGTGATCGCGAGGCCGCCCGCCTGCTCGACCAGGAAGCTCATCGGGTTCGCTTCGTAGAGCAGGCGCAGGCGTCCTTCCATCGCCGGCGTTTTCGAGTCGCGCGGATACATGAACACGCCGCCGCGCATCAGGATGCGATGCACTTCCGCGACCATCGACGCGATCCAGCGCATGTTGAAGTCGCGCGCGCGGCAACCGCTGCGGCCGTCCTTGCACTCCTGCACGTAGCGGCGCACGGGCGGCTCCCAGAAGCGCTCGTTCGATGCGTTGATCGCGAACTCGCCGGTTTCTTCCGGAATCCGGATGTTCGAATGCGTGAGCACGAAGTTGCCGATGTCGCGCTCCAGTGTGAAGCCATGCGTGCCATTGCCGACCGACAGCACCAGCATCGTCGACGGTCCATACACGGCATAGCCGGCCGCGACCTGTTCGCAGCCCGGCCGCAGGAACGCGGCTTCGCTGGTTGCATCCTCTGCCGGGTCGCGCGTGCGCAGCACCGAGAAGATCGAGCCGACCACGCCGTTGATGTCGATATTCGACGAGCCGTCGAGCGGATCGAACGCGAGCAGATACTCGCCGCGCGGATAGTCCGGCGGAATCGCGTAGACGTGCTCCATTTCCTCGGACACCATCGCGGCCAGCAAGCCGTCCCACTCGCATTGCTGCACGAAGATCTCGTTGGTCGAGACGTCGAGCTTCTTCTGTTGCTCGCCGTGCGTGTTGAGCGTTTGCGCGGAACCGTAGTTGCCGCCTAGCGCGCCCTTGGTCAGCATCGCCGAGATCGACTTGATGGCCGCCGCTACGTCGATCAGCAGCGCGGAGAGTCCTGCAGTGTCGCGCGTGTCGTCCGTACACGGCGGGCGATCGAGCGTGTCGATCAGGAACTTCGAAAGTGTCGTGCGTCCATCCTGCATGGCGTTCTCCGTCGATGGTGTCGTGATTCAGCCCGGCGGCGCCGTGACGGCGCGCGCGGTGGAAGGCGAATGCGAGGACTGCGGCGGCGCGTCGAACACGCGGCTCGCGCGCACGTCGGCGGCATCGATCAGCGTCAGCGTGGCGGCGTCGACCGGCTCGCCGCCTTGCAAGGCGCTCGCGAACAGGCGGTTCGCCTGGCGCAGCCGCGCGCGGTCGAGCGCGTTGCGCACCGAGCGCGCGTTGGCGAAATTCGGCTGGCGGATGCGGCGCGCCAGATAGTCGGCGAACGCGCGGCGCGACGCGGCATCGAAGCGGTAATGCATGGCGCCGAGCATCCGTTCGGCGATTTCGAGCAGCTCCGTTTCCTCGTAATCGGGAAACGTAACGTGATGCGCGATGCGCGAGCGGAAACCCGGATTGCTCTCGAAGAACACTTCCATTCGCGACGCGTAGCCGGCCAGAATCACGACCAGGTCGCTACGCTGGTTCTCCATCGTCTGCAACAGGATTTCGATCGCTTCCTGCCCGTAGTCGCGCTCGTTCTCCGGGCGATACAGGTAATACGCTTCGTCGATGAACAGCACGCCGCCCATCGCGCGCTTGAGCACCTCGCGCGTTTTCGGCGCGGTGTGGCCGATGTACTGGCCGACCAGATCGTCGCGTGTGACCGACACCAGATGATTGCGGCGAATGTAGCCGAGCCGGTGCAACACTTCCGCCATGCGCAGCGCAACCGTCGTCTTGCCGGTGCCGGGGTTGCCGGAGAAGCACATATGCAAGGTCGGCGCGCCGCCCGCGAGACCCAGCGAAGCCCGCGCGCGCTCGACCAGCAGATGCGCGGCGACCTCGCGAATGCGCGTTTTCACGGGCGCGAGCCCGACCAGATCGCGATCGAGTTCGCCGAGCACGTCGCCGATTCCCGAGTTGCGGTACAGCGCCGCGAGGTCGATGTGGGGCGCGGCGGCGTCGCCGTGCGCAGTGGACGCGGGCAGTGCGTCCACGGTGGCGGAGTCTGTCATGGTTCCTCCTCGCCGCGGGTCGTCGTGTGCGTCGTTGCGCGATCAGCGGCGTCAGCCCGCCGCGCCATAACGCTCGCCCGCTGGCCGGTCGCCCGCGTAGCCCGTCATGCTGTAGCGCTGCGTGCGCCCCTGCGCGTCCTGCCGCAACAGCCGGAAGCCCGGCTCCACGTCCGGCCGGTTGACGATGAACGACAGGCGCATCGTTTCGAAGGTGCGCACGGAGTCGAACGCGTTGACCTTGATGTAGTGCTGCGGCCGCGCCTCGCGGCAAGCCCTGACCTCCTGCAACACGCCGGCCGCGTCGTGCAGGTCGAACATCGGCAGACCCCACATTTCCCAGTAGGTGTTGCGCGGATGCGGGTCGTCGGTGAATTCGACCGAACAGGCCCAGCCCTGGCGCAGCGCGTAGTCGATCTGCAGGCCGATTTCCTCGTCGGTCAGCTCGGGCAGAAAAGAAAACGTTCCTTGAGTAATACGCATGACGAACCTCGTGGATGGATGTCGCGTTCGGAACGGCGTCAACGGTGCCCCGCGCGGTGCCGTTGCACCGCGTTGCGGATGCGCTCGTCAGGCGCTCGCGGGAAAAGCCCGGCGTGGCTAGGCCGCCGTCGGCGTAGCGGCGAAATCGGGCGTATCGGTCGATGCGTAGTTGAAGCTCACGTCGCGCCACGTATCGAGCGCCTGCTTGAGCGGCGTGCACCAGCGCGCGGCGGCTTCGAGCACGTCGGGCCCTTCGCGCAGAATGTCGCGGCCCTCGTTGCGCGCCTTCACCATCGCTTCGAGTGCGACGCGGTTCGCGGTCGCGCCGGCCTGGATGCCGGCCGGATGGCCGATCGTGCCGCCGCCGAACTGCAGGATCGCGTCGTCGCCGAACAGATCGAGCAGCTGATGCATCTGCCCCGCGTGAATCCCGCCCGAGGCGACCGGCATCACCTTGCGCAAGCCGGCCCACGGCTGGTCGAAGAAAATGCCGCGCGACAGATCGACCGCGTTGTGCGCGTCGCGGCACACGTTGTAGTAGCCCTGCACCGACAGCGGATCGCCTTCGAGCTTGCCGACCGCGGTGCCCGCATGCGCGTGATCGACCCCCGCCATGCGCAGCCATTTGGCGATCACGCGAAACGAGATGCCGTGGTTGCGTTGCCGCGTGTAGGTGCCATGCCCCGCGCGATGCAGATGCAGGATCATGTCGTGCCTGCGGGCCCAGCGCGACATCGACTGGATCGCGGTCCAGCCGATCACGAGGTCGATCATCACGATGCACGAGCCGAGCTCCTTCGCGAATTCGGCGCGCTCGTACATGTCCTCCATCGTGCCGGCCGTCACGTTCAGATAGTGCCCTTTGAGCTCGCCGGTCTCCGCCTGGGCGCGGTTCACCGCCTCCATCGCGAACAGGAAGCGGTCGCGCCAGTGCATGAACGCCTGCGAGTTGATGTTCTCGTCGTCCTTCAGGAAATCGAGGCCGCCGCGCAGGCCTTCGTAGACCACCCGTCCATAGTTCTTGCCCGACAGACCGAGCTTCGGCTTGACCGTGGCGCCGAGCAGCGGCCGACCATACTTGTCGAGCCGTTCGCGCTCGACGACGATACCGGTCGGCGGCCCCTGAAACGTCTTCAGATACGCGACGGGAATGCGCATGTCTTCGAGCCGCAAGGCCTTCAGCGGCTTGAAGCCGAACACGTTGCCGATGATCGACGCGGTCAGGTTCGCGACCGAGCCCTCTTCGAACAGATCGAGTTCGTAAGCGATGTACGCGAAGTACTGCGGCTCGTCGGCGCGAGACACCGGCACCGGCTCGACGCGATACGCCTTCGCGCGATACATGTCGCAGGCAGTGAGCCGGTCGGTCCACACCACCGTCCACGTCGCGGTCGACGATTCGCCGGCCACCGCGGCCGCCGCTTCCTCGGGTTCGACACCGGGTTGCGGCGTGATGCGAAACAGCGCGATCACGTCGGTGTCTTTCGGTTCGTAGTCCGGTTGCCAGTACCCCATCTCGCGGTATTTCATCACGCCCGCCGCGTACCGTTCGCGCGGATTGTGCGGATCGCGCGCTTGAGGTTCGGGCTGGATCGGCGGTTGACTGAAATCGTTCATGACGTGTCCTCGAAGGTGGCAGGCGCACTGCCGGAAGAACGAAGCGCTTGAGTTGCACTGTAGGCACGGACACGCCCAAGGAGAATTCACGATTTTATTTGGCAGACTTAACGGATCGGTTATCGCTATCACATCGTGAGGTTCTTTTTCGAGCCGTGCGACGCGAATGGGAGCAGAATGTGTTGGTGAGCGAGGCGGGCGCGGCGTGACAGCGCAATCGAATTAGCGAATCGCGATGGCACACTTTGCTTCGTTTTCGCCACACCGCGCGGCTCTTTGCGTCAGGCAACCCGCGCGAGCGCCACGGCATGGCGCAATTCGCCGGGTGCTGTATTGGCCGTCGAACGCCCGCCCGCCTGACCGGCCGGTACCCGAACAGGCATAAAGCTTGCGTGATGCCGGCTGCCGTCGACACCGGGCATTACACGGGGCCGGCGGCGCAACGCTGTTCCACCCGCTGTTTCAACCGAAGGAGAAAGCACGTATGCAATGGACCACTCCGAGCTACACCGACGTACGCCTCGGTTTTGAAATCGTGATGTATGTCGCTACGCGTTAAGCCCGCAACCGGGCCGCACGCCGCGGCCCCTTTGCGGTTTCCGTTTGTGTTTGACCTCTGCTGACGGCCGGCCTTCCGGCGCTGTCGGGACACGCGTTCCCAGCCATGATCCACGAAACGATCGTCACCACGGCAGCGTGCGATGGCCGTCCACATATCGCGCCGATGGGCGCGCGCTCCGAGGGTGAGCGCATCATCCTCGCGCCTTTCCGCCCGTCGGTCACGCTCGACAACGTGATCGCGACGCGCGCGGCGGTGCTGAATTTCACCACCGACGTGCGTATCTTCGCGGGCTGCGTCACGCACTGCGCGACCGATTGGCCGACCGTGGCCGCGAGCCGCGTGCCGAGCGTACGTCTGGCCGGGTCGCTGGCCCACGCCGAGCTCGAACTCGACGAGCTGCGCGACGACGCCGAGCGCCCGGTGCTGGTGATGAAATGCGTGCACCGTGAAAACCACGCGCCGTTCGCGGGCTTCAATCGCGCGCAGTCGGCGGTCGTGGAAGGCGCGATTCTGGTGAGCCGGCTCTTCATGCTGCCGGCCGACAAGGTCGATCGAGAAATGGCGTATCTGCAGATCGCGATCGACAAAACCGCCGGCGACAACGAGCGCACCGCATGGAGCTGGCTCGTCGCCGCGATCGCGCGATATCGCGCGAGCCTCGCAGACGCGGCGCATCAGGCCGCCGCTTCGGCCCATCACTGAAAACCCTTTCCTCCGCGGAGAACCCCGATGACCGCATTGCTCGCGAGCGTCCGCTCGGCTGACGAAGCATTCGACGCCGCCCGCGCCGGCGCCGAGCTGATCGACCTGAAAGAGCCGGACGACGGCGCGCTCGGCGGCCTGTCGATCGGCGCCATCACGACCATCGCGCAACAACTTCGCGCGCTCTACCCGGTCAAGCCGATCAGCGCGGCGATCGGCGACGTGCCGGCCGATGCGTTCGACGAGATCGCCGCGCGCGTGATCGACGTCAGCGATGCCGGCGTCGACTATGTGAAGGTCGGCGTCGCGCGCGGACCGGCCGCGCGCCGCTGCATCGAGCAGCTCGCGAATCTGCCGGCTAGCGTCGTGCCGGTGCTGCTATGCGACGGCGGCATGGACGACGAACTGGTCGGCCACACCGCGGCGCTCGGCTTCGCCGGCCTGATGTTCGATACCGCGAGCAAGGACGGCGGCACGCTGTTCGATCACGTCGATGTCGACTCGCTCGCGCGCTGGTTGCGGCTCGCGCGTCAGCGCGGCGCGATGGCGGGCATCGCCGGTGCGCTCGGCTGGGCGCAACTGCCGCAGATCCGTGCGCTGGCGCCCGACGTGGCCGGTTTTCGCACCGCGCTGTGCGCCGACGGGCGCCGCTCGCGGCTCGACCCCGAGCGCGTCGCGCAATGGGCGAGCGCGTTGCATCGGCCGGCTGGAGAGATTCGCGTCGATGGCGGCGCGCCGTTGCCGGGCTCGACCAACGCGACGCGGCTGTAGCAGCCGCTCACATCACCGGAATATTCAGCAAACGGTCGCGCATCAGCGCGACGTTGCTCTTGTCGAGCAATTCGACCACATAGTTCGCATCGTTCACGTAGTCGACGAACCTGCGGTCGACCACCCCCGCCGCGGCCAGCGTTTCGAGCGGATCGTCGACGGCGATCGGACAGGATTTGACGACGACCAGCCGCTCCGCGTTGAGCATCGTCGATAGCCAGGCGGCGAGGCTGTCCGAGGTCGTGTCCCAGTTGCTCATCGCGTCGGGCGTGTCACGCATCAGCGCGGTCGGCGCCCACACGGCAACATGACCGTCACGCAGGGTGCGGCGAATCTTCGCCTCGCTCGACGCGATCACCAGTTCGGGCGAAACGCCCTGCATCAGCAGCGCATATTGCGTCATCGCGAGCAGACACATGTTGTGCGCGGCCAGATCGTCGAAGTTCCACTCGCCCTGGTACTGGCGGACCTTGTCCGCGAAATCGCCGCCGCCGGGCACGATCACGACCCGTCCGCCGCCGACTTCGCATAGCTCACTGAGCCAGTGGCGCAGTGCCGGGTCGTGACTCAGGCTGCCTCCGATCTTGACCACCCACATGACTGTTGCCCTCGTGTCCAGTTGAGTGCCCGGCCGGGTCGCGTCGTGTCGCAACCTCGTTCATCACCGAACTTGTCCCGCTCGCCTTATCGTGTCCCCTGCCCCTCTTTGCGCTACGCGTGCGCCGGCGCGCCGCGTCCCCGGATTGCGCGCCGCGCCTCTCAACTCATGCCGCGCGCGCCGCGATACCACGCGCGCCGCGCCGTTGCGCGCCCGGCTCGCGCGCCGCGAGCAGCGCGACCGCCACGCTCGGCGCGCAGGTCGCCGCCCATGCCGCGCAAGCATCGGGCACGCCCGCCAGCGCGCCGAAGTCGATATAGCCGCGCGCCTCGTCGCGCGCCAATGCGGCGACGAGGAAGCGGCCGCAGCCGGCGCCCACCAGCGGCGCGGCCGCGAGCGCCGGCTGCGCGGCGACCACCCGCATCAGGTTCGCGCCGATTTCGCGCACCTGCAGCGCGCGCCAGCGCCGCGCAAAGTGCAGCCATTCGACGTCCGACGCGTCGTGCGCGTCGTGCCCGATCATGCGCGCGAGCCGCGCGCGGCTCGCCGCCTGCGTCTTCGGCCCCTGGTCGGCGCTCGGCTGCACGTCGTGCAGCGGGTCCAGTTCGCCGGTCAGCCGGTAGACGTCGGCGGTCGTCGCAAACCATTCGTTCATCACGTTCAGCATGGCGCCGCCGAATTCGATCCGCTGCGCGACGCCGCACAACGGCGTGCGCACGACGCCGTGATACACGAGTTCGCCGGTCGCGAGCCGGCCCGCATCGGTCGCGGCACGCGCGACGACGCGGCCGTCGACGATCGGAATGATGTCGGTGGTGGTGCTGCCGATGTCGATCAGCAGCGCGTTCGCCATGCAGGTAGCGACCCAGCTCGCGGTCGCGAGCCAGTTCGCCGACGCGACGTGACGCCAGCCGGCCGCGCAGTCGGCGGCGGCGAGCCAGCCGGCGGCGCCGGCGTAGAAACGCAGTGATGGACCGAGCCGCTGCGCGAGCGCGGCCACGATCGCGCGCACGCCTTCGGCGCGATCCGCGAACAGGTCGACCATCTCGCCGGTCATCGTCACCGCATGCTGCGCGGCGTCCGTACGGGCCTGCGGCCAGCGCTCGAAAACGAGGTCGATCGTGCGGTGCAGATGGTCGAGCCCCTGCCAAAGCGGACACGACCATTGCACGACGTCCAGCACGGCGTCGCTGCCGTCGACGAGCGACACCTTCACGTGCGCGCCGCCGACGTCCCAGCCGAACCGCGCCGCCGGGTTCGAACGGGCCGGGCTCAAGGGCGCACCTCGTACGTCGGCGAATTGGCGCGCGCCGCGCCGCAGCGCTCGATGCGCACGCCATGCGCGGCCAGCAGCGCGCGCGTCAGGCCGCTGCCGCGCGCCGCCGACAGCCCCGCATAGGCGACCGTCAAACGCGGATTCACTTCGATCACGACCGGCCCGAGTTGCGGATGCCACACGACATCGATGCCGACGAAGCCGCGCAAACCCGGGATGGCCCGCGCGACACGATGGGCGAGCGTGTCGAGCGCGCGGCCCATGTCGCAGTGCTGGTCGATCTGATCGACCAGCACGCCGTCGAACTCGACGATCCGCGCAACCTCACCCGACGCGTCGCCGCCGCTCAGCCCGATCTGCTGACGGTTGATGCTGAGGAGCTTGGTAGCGTCGCCGCGGCAGATCAGCGACAGGCTCAACGGCTCGCCATCGACCCACGCCTGCAGCACCGGATTGCGCGCCGCCGCCGCGCGCGCCTCGTACTCGGCGCAGGCATCGGCGAAGCGCTCGTACACGATGGTGTCGAGGCCGCCCGCGCCGTCGTCCGGTTTGACCACCCAGCGGCCGTCGTGCTGCGCGGCTGAATCGCCGGGTTCTAGCGCCGGCGTCGTCGCAATGCCGTGCGCGGCAAGACACGCCGCCGTCGCGCTCTTGCTCGACGCGACGCGGATCGCTTCCTTCGCGCAGCCGAGCCAGCGCGCAGTGCCGACCGCATCGTGAAAGCGCAGCAGCAGCCCGTCGCATTCCGGCGCGACGACCCACGCGTAATCGTGCTCACGCGCCGCGCGCGCGACGAACGCCGTCATCGATTCGCCGGGCGCGGCCATACAATGGGCCTCGCCCGCCCCTGGCGTTTCGAAGCGCGAGGTCGCGAACGTGACCCGCACGCCGTCGAGTTCACGCAGAGCAGCGACCAGCGCGTCGCGCATCACGCGTCCTTCGACGATCAGCGCGCTCAAATCGGCGAGACTGCCCGCGCCGGCGAGCTGGGGGTCGATGCCGCCGCCGGTGAGATACTCATAGACAAAGATTCTGGTCAAAGGAAAGCGCCCCTATGCAGGTGATACCTGTTCTCGATCTGCTCGACGGCCAGGTCGTACGCGCGGTGCGCGGCGAGCGGAGCGCCTATCGGCCCATCCAGTCCCGCCTCGTCGCGACGAGCGACCCACTTGCCACCGCCCGCGCGCTGCTCGAAGCCAGCGGCGCGCGCACGCTCTATATCGCCGATCTCGGCGCCATCCTGCAGCGCGGCGCGCATGCTTCGACGCTCGCCGCATTGCGGGCCGCGCTGCCCGGCATCGAACTGTGGCTCGACGCGGGTTTCGCGGACTACGCGTCGATGCGCGCGCTGTTCGAGCGCATCGACGACGCCATCGATCAACACGACAGCCCTGCTGCCGGTTCCCACCTCGCGACTCTCGTGCCTGTGTTCGGCTCGGAGACGCTGCGCGATATCCACGCACTGCACGCGGCTCAGCGCGCCGGCCTTGCGCCGATCCTGTCGCTCGATCAGCGGGCGGGCGAACTGCTCGCCGCGGCCGCGCTCGACCGCTCGTCGGCGTGGTGGCCGCCGCGCGTGATCGCGATGACGCTCGACCAGGTCGGCAGCTACGCCGGCCCCGATCTCGCGACGTTCGAGCGCGTGCGCGCGCAAGCCGCCGCGCACACCACGCTGATCGGCGCGGGCGGCATCCGCAATCGCGACGATCTGGCCGCCGCGGCCGGCACCGGCGCAAGTGCCTGGCTGGTGGCGTCCGCGCTGCACGATCGACAGATCGACTACGCGCATTCCGATTCCGCGTAGGCCTTCCATACAATTTCCATGCCACGCGTCCTGACAGCGCTGTCGGTAAACGCAACACAAGCCGGACTGTTCGCGTGTGACACTCTGCTTGACACTCTGCTCCAGAACGGCACACATTTTGTATGGCGCAGCGGACCTTTGACGCGCGCGCCGACGCAGGATCAGGCACGCTTGCCGCAGGGACCCCGCGTTTGTTCATCCGCTGAATGCAAAGCAGTACGACCGTAGGCGCGGCCCCGCTTCAACGCGGCGCTCGCCCGCCGATGCGTGTCGGAAAAATCGGCATGGAGCTTGCTAAACCTGCCCCATGCATAGCCCCTCCATCGATCCATCGACCCCCAGCCCTAGCGCAACGCGCGCCGCGGCGCTCACACGCGACTGGATCTGTCCGTTCTGCCCTTTGCTGTGCGACGACCTGGCCGCCGCTGCCCACGACGACGGCACGCTCGAAGTGCCGGACACCGAATGTTCGCGGCTCGCTCACGCGCTCGCGCAGTACGGCGCGACGGACGCGCAATGCGCTTGCACCGTCGATGGCGACGAAGTGGACAAGGATGCCGCGCTGGCGAGCGCCGCGCAGTGGCTCGCGAACGCGCGCCGCCCGCTATTCGGCGGCCTCGCCACCGACGTCGCCGGCATCCGCGCGCTGTATCCGCTTGCCGCCGCCTGCGGCGCGATCCTCGATCATCTGCACGGCGATGCGCTGACGCCCGCGACGCTCGCTTTGCAAGACCGTGGCTCGTTCTTTACGACGCTCTCCGAAGTGCGCGCGCGCGCCGACCTGCTGGTGTTCTTCGGCTGTCAGCCGTCGCGGCGCTATCCGCGCTTTTTCACGCGCGCGCTGGCGGGCACCGAACTCGCGCGCGAGCTGGTCTTCGTCGGCTGCGAAGCGGACCCGGCCGCAGCCGGCTTCGCGCAAACGCGCATCGACACGCTGCTGCCGGACACCGATCCGTACGACACGCTCGCGCTGTGGTCAGCGCTCGCGGAAGGACGCGACGCCGCCGTGCTCAGCCACGGCGATGGCAGCGCAGCCAACGTGGCAACCGCGCTCGCGTCGTTGCACGCACGCATCGCCGGCGCGCGCTATACGGTGGTCGTCTACGAACCGGCCGCACTGCCCGCGCCGCACGCGGCGCTGCTGATCGAAGCGCTGAACCGGATCGTGAAGGCCGTGAATCGCACGACGCGCGCGGCATGTCTCGCGCTCGGCGGCGACGACGGCGCGTTGACGGTCAATCAGACCGTCACGTGGCTGTCCGGCTTGCCGCTGCGCACGCGCGTGTCGATGCCGGCGCACGCCGCGGGCACCGCGCCGCTCGATCACGATCCGTACCGCTATTGGACGGCTCGGCTGCTCGCCGAACGCGAAGTCGATGCGCTGCTGTGGATCGCGGGCTTCGCGCCGCACGCGTGGCCCGCGTCGCTCGATCCCGCGCTTGCCCTGATCGTGCTCGGTCATCCGGCGCTCGCCGATGCCGCCAGGGCACGCGGCGCGAACACCGTGTTCGTGCCGGTCGCGACACCGGGCGTCGATAGCGGCGGACATCTGTTTCGCATCGACGGCACGGTCGTGATGCCGCTCACCGCCGCGCGTGGTGCCGCGCTGGAGTCGGTGGCGTCGATTGCCGCGAAGTTGAGCGGGCGATTGAGCGGGCAACTGAGCGAACGCTCGAGTACGCGCGAGGATCAGCCATGACTCTCGTCCGGCTCAAGGGCGGCACGTTGTTCGACCCGCTCCACAACGTCAACGGCGAGCGCCGCGACCTGACGTTCCGCGACGGCCGCATCGTCGACGTGCCCGCCACCACGCCCGTCGATCGTGAATACGACGCGACCGGCATGATCGTGATGGCCGGCGGCATCGACCTGCATTCGCATATCGGCGGCGGCAAGACCAATCTGTCGCGCCTGCTGCTGCCCGAGGACCATCGCGCCGATGCGCCGCGCGAGGCCGCCTACGAAGCCGCGCGCGACGACAACGGCCGCTACCTGCGCCTGCCGTCGTGCGGCGTCTGCACGCCGGGCACGCTCGCGACCGGCTACCGCTACGCCGAAATGGGCTACACGGCCGCGTTCGAGCCGGCGATGATGCCGTCCAACGCGCGCCACACGCACCTCGAAATGGGCGACACGCCGATCATCGATCATGGCGCGTACGTGATGCTCGGCAACGACGAGCTGTTCCTGCAGATGCTCGCCGCGCGCGACGACTTCGAACGTCTGCGCGATTACGTCGGCTGGACGATCGACGCGAGCAAGGCGCTCGGCGTCAAGGTGGTCAACCCCGGCGGCATCTCGGCGTTCAAGTTCAACCAGCGCTCGCTTAACGTCGACGAGCCGCACGCGCACTACGGCATCACGCCGCGCGACGTGCTGCGCACGCTGACGCGCGCGCTGACCGAGCTGCGCGTGCCGCATCCGCTGCACGTGCACACGAGCAACCTCGGCGTGCCCGGCAACCTCGCCTCGACCATCGCGACGATGGACGCCGCCGACGGCCTGCCGATCCATCTGACGCATATCCAGTTTCACAGCTATGGCACCGAGGGTTCGCGCAAGTTTTCGTCGGGCGCGCGGCAGATTGCCGAGGCCGTGAACGCGCGGCCGAACGTGTCGATCGACGTCGGCCAGATCATCTTCGGACAGACCGTCACGGCCTCCGGCGACACGATGATGCAGTTCCGCAACGCGCCGCTCGCGCGGCCGCACAAGTGGGTGGTGGGCGATATCGAGTGCGACGCGGGTTGCGGCGTGCTGCCGTTCCGTTATCGCGAACAGAGCTACGTGAACGCGCTGCAATGGATCATCGGCCTCGAAATCTTCCTGCTCGTCGACGACCCGTGGCGCGTCGCGATGACCACCGATCATCCGAACGGCGGACCGTTCACGAGCTACCCGCATCTGATTCGCCTGCTGATGGACAAGCCGTTTCGCGATGAGCAGCTTGCGAAGCTGCATCCCGAAGCGCAGGTCGCCAGTGCGCTGCCGGAGCTCAAACGCGAATTCTCGCTGTACGAGATCGCGATCATCACGCGCGCCGGTCCCGCGCGGCTGCTCGGTCTGCGCGATCGCGGCCATCTCGGCGCGGGCGCGGCGGCGGACATCGCCGTCTATCGCGACGAGCCGGACCGCGAGCGCATGTTCACGTCGCCGGCCTATGTGTTCAAGGACGGCGAGCTGGTTGCGCGCGACGGCACGCTGGTCGCGACGCCGACGGGCGGCATCCATTTCGTCGCGCCGCAATTCGATCGCCGCATCGAGACAACGCTGCGCGCGTATAGCGACGCGAACCTCGCGAGCAACTTCACCCACGCCGCGATCAGCGACGACGAAGCCTGCCGCTGCTGCCGCGGCGGACGGCTATTGCCCGTCGAATGTCTAACCTAACGCGGCCACGATGAACGCTCCCGCCCCGCTCGACATCAACGGCACCGCGATCGACGCGACCTTCGCCGAAGCCTTTCCGATGAAGGCGACCCGGCTCGTGATCACCGCGCACACGGCGACGTGGGCGATGCACGCGGCAAACTCGCTGGCGGGCTTCGCGACCTCGGTGATCGGTTGCGGCTGCGAGGCGGGCATCGAGCGTGCGCTCGCGCCCGCTGCCACGCCCGACGGCCGGCCCGGCGTCGCGGTGCTGTTGTTCGCGGTGTCGTCGAAGGAGCTCGCGAAGCAGATCGGGCGGCGCGTCGGCCAGTGCGTGCTCACCTGCCCGAGCACGGCCGTCTACGGCGGCATCGATCCGGCCACGAGCCGCGCGCCGCTGTCCGACCCGGCGCCGCTCGGCAGCGGGCTGCGCTTTTTCGGCGACGGCTGGCAGATCGCGAAGATGATCGACGCAGGGAACGGACCCACGCGTTACTGGCGCGTGCCGGTGATGGACGGCGAGTTCGTCTGCGAAGACATGGCGGCGACGGTCAAGGCCGTCGGCGGCGGCAACCTGCTGCTGCTCGCGCGCGACCTCGGCGCTGCGCTCGCGGCGGCCGAAGCCGCGGTCGCCGCGATGCGCCGGCTGCCGAACGTGATCATGCCGTTTCCCGGCGGCATCGTGCGCTCGGGCTCGAAGATCGGCTCGAAGTACGCGGGCGCGACCGCGTCGACCAACGACGCGTTCTGCCCGAGCCTGATCGGCCTCGCGCGGCGCAGCGAGTTGAGCGCGGACGTTGGCTGCGTGCTGGAGATCGTCATCGACGGTCTGACCGACGCCGACGTCGGCGCGGCGATGACGGCCGGGATCGGCGCGGCCGCCGGACTCGGCCGCGCGGCCGGCGTGCTGCGCATTTCGGCGGGCAACTACGGCGGCAAGCTCGGGCCGTACCACTTTCATCTGCACGAACTGGCGGCGGGGCTCAATGGGAGTCACGCATGAGCACGACCACGTTGCGCGTGAAAACACCACCCGGCTTTCGCGTCGATGCCGCAGCGCTGTCACCCTCGGCGCTGGCCAGCATGAGCGTGGCCGAGATCGAGCGCATCGTGCTGCCGGCCGGCAACGAGCGCTGCGTGGTCGGCGACGTCTTCGAGGTTTCGCGCGACGACGCGCCTGCGTCCGGCGACGACATGGCCACGCTGCTGATCGACGGCGCCGCGCGGTGGCTCGACCGGCTCGGCGCTCAGATGGATGGCGGACGGCTCGTCGCGCGCGGCTCGGTCGGCGACTACAGCGGCTTCAGAATGAGCGGCGGCTTGCTTGAAATCGACGGCGACGCGGGGCACTTCACCGGCTGCGAAATGCGCGGCGGACGCGTGACGGTGCGCGGCGACAGCGGCGACTTCGCCGCCGGCGCACTGACGGGCGATATGGAAGGCATGAGCGGCGGCACGCTGACGATCCACGGCAACGCGGGCGCGCGGCTCGCCGACCGGATGCGCCGCGGCCTCGTGCTGGTCGGCGGCAACGCGGGCGACTTCGCGGCGTCGCGACTGGTGGCGGGGACCGTCGGCGTGGCGGGGCAACTGGGCGCGCATTATGCCTATGCAATGAGGCGTGGCACGCTGCTGCTCGCGCAACGGCCAGAGCGACTGCCGCCCCCTACTTTCACCGGCGGCGGACACGGTTTCGACGTATTCTGGTCATTGCTCATACGCAGTCTCGCGGCCGAAATCGCGCCGTTTTCGCAGTGGCGCGCGGACCGTCTGCCGGTCCGCTTCACGGGCGACCTCGCGGTCGACGGCCGCGGTGAAATACTGATCGTCGGCTGAGCCAGCTATGTCAGCCGCGACTGAAACGGTGTTCGGCAAAAAAGAAACGTCCCGCAACGATGTTGCATGGAGACAGGGCATGAGGACAGCGGATTCTGCAAACGCGAAGCCTGATATCGACGTCAACGCAAATCCCAGCGCCGGCGGCCCGCGCTATGCCGGGCTGCTGATCGCGCTGCACTGGCTGATCGCGCTCGGCATCGTCGGGCTGCTCGCACTCGGGCTTTATATGGTCGGCTTGCCGAAGGGCTTGCCTGTCAAAGCGACGCTGATCAATCTGCACAAGTCGCTCGGACTGACGGTTTTCCTGCTGGTGCTTTTGCGCATCGTCGCGCGGCTGGTCCTTCACCGGCCTCCGCTGCCGCCGATGCCACCGTGGCAACGCGCCGCCGCGCGCACTACGCAGGGTCTTTTATATGTCGGCATGGTGGCGATGCCGCTTGCCGGGTATCTCGGCTCGTCGTTCAACACCTACGGCACGCGCTTCTGGGGCATCCTGCTGCCGAAGTGGGGCTGGGACGACGCGCATCTGCGCGCACTGTTCTTCGGCCTTCACCACGCCATCGGCTTCGCGCTGATCGCGCTGATCGTGCTGCACGTGGCGGGCGCGTTCAAGCATCAGTGGATCGATCGCGACAACCTGCTCGCGAGGATGCTGCCATGACGATGCGAGGCTTATCGCGCCACACGCAGGCAGCCGCCGCGCTAGAAGTCCATACGCTGCGCACGCGCGATGGCCATCGCGTGTGGTATGCGCTGGCCGGCGCGCGCGACGGCGTGCCGGTCGCGGTGCTGCACGGCGGCCCAGGCAGCGGCAGTCAGCCCGGCGTGCTGCGGCTGTTCGATCTGCAGCGCTTTCGCGTCGTGCTGATCGACCAGCGAGGCACCGGTGCCTCGACGCCGCGCGGCAGCGTGCGCCACAACCGCACCGACTATCTGATCGCCGATCTCGAAGCGATTCGCGCGCGGCTCGGCTTCGCGCGCTGGGGCGTGCTCGGCGGATCGTGGGGCGCGGCGCTCGCGCTCGCGTATGCGGGGCGGTGTCCGCGGTCGGTGACGGGCGTCGTGCTGCGCGGCCTGTTCCTGACGTCCGCGCGCGAAGTGCGCGGCTTGTTCATCGCGTCACGCAAGCGTGCGCCGCGTGCGTGGTCGAGACTGCGTGCCGCTGCTCGCTGCGAGCAGCCCGCGACACTGGCCGCGCGTTGCGGCGACACCTTGCAATACGGCGCGAATGAAGCGCGGCAACGCGCGCTCGCGCTGGCCTGGCGCGGCTATGAAAACGCGGTGCTCGCGAGCGCATCGCCGCGAGGCGCCGCACAACGCCGTGCGAACCTGCGAAACCCACGCGAACCCCAACGCCACGCGCGCAAGCTGATCGGCAAATACCGGATTCAGGCGCACTACCTCGCGCATCGCTGCTGGCTCGGCGAGACGCGTTTGCTATCGCTCGCGCGCCGCGCGGCGGCGGCCGGGGTATCGATTGCGGCCGTGCATGGTGCGCGCGATCCGGTGTGTCCGCGCGGCAATCTGCGACGTCTGTCGCGCGCGGTTCCGTCGGCGCGCGTCGAGTCCGTGAGCGCGGCGGGTCATCTGGCGAGCGACCCCGCGCTGCATGCATGCGTCGCGCAGGCGCTCACCGCGATGTTCACTCCCACCGTCGAAGAGGGGCGCAGCAGCATGCGTCGCGCGGCATGAAGATCAAGGTACTCGGCTCGTCGGCGGGCGGCGGCTTTCCGCAGTGGAACTGCAATTGCCGCAATTGCGACGGAGTGCGTCGCGGCACGGTGAAGGCGACGCGCCGCACGCAGTCGTCGATCGCGGTCAGCGCGAACGGCGAGGACTGGCTGCTCGTCAATGCATCGCCCGATCTGCTCGCGCAGATCGCCGCGCATCCCGAACTTCAACCCGCGCGGCGCGCGCGCGACAGCGGCATCGCCGCGGTGCTCGTGATCGACGCGCAGATCGACCACGTGACCGGCCTCTTGATGCTGCGCGAACGCGACGCCCCGCTGCCGCTATACGCGACCGATGCGGTCTGGCAAGACCTCCGCTCCGGCTTTCCGGTCGCGCCGATCCTGTCGCACTACTGCGGAGTCGAGCACCGTCGTATCGCGCTCGACGGCGCGCCGCTCGCCGTCGACGCGCTGCCCGGCATGCGCATCGACGCGCTGCCGCTGTCGAGCAAGGCGCCGCCGTACTCGCCGCATCGCGATGCGCCGGAGCGCGGCGACAACATCGGACTCGTACTGACGAACCTGCAATCGGGCCGGCGCGTGTTCTACGCGCCGGGGCTCGGCGCGATCGAGCCGCAGGTGCTGGCGGCGATGCGCGAGGCCGATCTGCTACTCGTCGACGGCACGCTGTGGACCGGCGACGAAATGATCCGCCTCGGCCTGTCGAAGAAGACCTCGGCGGATATGGGCCATCTGCCGCAGAGCGGCGCGGGCGGCATGATCGAAACACTCGATTCGCTCGGCGCGAAACGCAAAGTGCTGATCCATATCAACAACACGAATCCGATCCTGATCGAAGACGGCCCCGAGCGACGCATGCTAGGCGAGCATGGCATCGAGGTCGCGTACGACGGAATGAGCTTCGAGCTTTGAGGCGCGCAGTGAAGAGTACGGAGTGATGCGGTAACGAGGCGCGGCTGTAAACGACGATAAAACGGAGACGGCATGAACGCGAAAGACATTCAGGACACGACACCAACAACACCAACACGCGACGTGAGTACCACGGGAACTCAAGGCATCGACCGACCCGCCTGGAGCCGTGAAGAATTCGAGGCGCAGTTGCGCGCGAAGGGCACCGCCTATCACATCCACCATCCGTTCAACGTGAAGATGAATAGCGGCGGCTGCTCGCGCGAGCAGATTCGCGGCTGGGTCGCGAACCGCTTCTACTATCAGATCAACATTCCGCTGAAGGATGCGGCCGTGCTGTCGAACTGTCCGGACCGCGAGACGCGCCGCCGCTGGGTGCTGCGCATTCTCGATCACGACGGCTACGATGGCGCGGAAGGCGGCATCGAAACCTGGGCGCGTCTCGCGGATGCGGTCGGCCTCACGCGCGACGAACTGTGGTCGCTCGAACACGTGACGCCGGGCGTGCGCTTCGCCGTCGACGCGTATGTGAATTTCGCGCGCCGCGCGCCGTGGCAGGAAGCGGTGTGCTCGTCGCTGACCGAAATGTTCGCGCCGCAGGTGCATCGCGACCGGCTCGCGAGCTGGCCCGAGCACTATCCGTGGATCGAAGCGGAGGGCCTCGCGTATTTCCGTTCGCGCATCTCACTCGCGCAGCGCGATGTGCAGCACGGACTCGAGGTCACGCTTGCCCATTTCACGCGACGCGATCAGCAGGAACGGGCGCTCGACATCCTGCAGTTCAAGCTCGACATTCTGTGGACCATGCTCGACGCGATCGAGAAGGCGTTTGCGCAATGAACGACTCGACACGCGCCGACCCCGCCACGCCGCTCGCGATCGCGAAGCCATTCCGCCTGCAATGGGAGCCCGCGCAGAACGCGCACGTGCTGCTGTACCCCGAGGGCATGGTGAAGCTCAATCAAAGCGCGGGAGAAATCCTCAAGCGCTGCGACGGCACACGCGACATCGATACGCTGATCGCCGACCTCGAACAGGCGTTCAACACGACCGGCATCGGCAGCGAGGTGCGGGCCTTCATCGCCGACGCGCATGGGCGCGGCTGGCTGGAGTAGCGCGATGACCGATCTTTCTCAAGCTGGCTCTCAACCCGGCGCGCAAGTGCAAAGCGACGCGGCCGCCGTCGTGCCGCCGCCGCTGTGGCTGCTCGCGGAGCTGACCTATCGCTGTCCGCTGCATTGCGCGTTCTGCTACAACCCGCTCGACTACACCGATCACAACCGCGAACTGACCACCGGGCAATGGCTCGACGTGCTGCGCGAGGCGCGCGCGCTCGGTGCGGTGCAGCTCGGCTTTTCGGGCGGCGAGCCGCTGGTGCGCGACGACGTCGAAGTACTCGTCGAAGAAGCGCACAGGCTCGGCTTCTACACGAACCTGATCACGTCGGGCGTCGGTCTCACCGATCAGCGCCTCGGCGATCTGAAGGCCGCCGGGCTCGATCACATCCAGCTGTCCTTCCAGGATTCGACGCAGCAGTTGAACGACTTCCTGAGCAGCACGCGCACCTTCGAACTGAAGCAGCGCGTCGCCGTCGCGCTCAAGCGGCACGGCTTTCCGATGGTGATGAACTGCGTGCTGCATCGCTACAACCTGCCGCATGTCGACAAGATCATCGAGATGGCATTGGCTCTCGGCGCCGAATATCTGGAGCTGGCGAACACGCAGTTCTACGGCTGGGCGCGCGAGAACCAGGCGCAACTGATGCCGACGCAACAGCAGCTCGAAGAAGCCGAAGCGGTGGTCGCGCGCTATCGCCGCACGCATGGCCAGCGCTGCAAGATCTTCTTCGTCGTGCCCGACTACTTCGAGCGCCGCCCGAAGCGCTGCATGAACGGCTGGGGCGCGGTGTTCCTCGGCGTCGCGCCCGACGGCGCCGCGCTGCCGTGTCACGCGGCGCGCGGCCTGCCCGGCCTGACGCTGCCGAACGTGAAGGACATGCCGTTGCGCGAGATCTGGTACGACAGCGACGCGTTCAACCGCTTTCGGGGTTTGCAGTGGATGAAGGAGCCGTGCCGCAGCTGCGATGAAAAGGACCGCGACCTCGGCGGCTGCCGCTGCCAGGCCTACCTGCTGACCGGCGACGCGGCCAACGCCGACCCGGTCTGCGACAAGTCGCCGTTTCACGACACCGTGGTCAAGATCGTGCGGCGTGCAGCATCGGGATCTGCATCCGAAACCGGGGCGACAGCAGCGGCCCGCGAACAGCCGATCCTGTTCCGCAACGACGCCAACTCACGCAAGTTCGCGGCCGCTGCCCGCGAGCCCGACGCCGGCGGCGATAACCGGGCGTCACCCGGAGTCCAATCATGAGTGCCGACACCATCTCCGTTCTGCTCGTCGACGACCATGCGGTCGTGCGCGAAGGCTACCGGCGTCTGCTCGAACTGAATGCCGACGTCGAGGTGTGCGGCGAAGCGGGCGACGCCGCGCAGGCCTACCAGCGTTTTTGCGCGCTGCGGCCCGACGTGGTCGTGATGGATGTGGCGCTACCGGGCGCAAGCGGCATCGAAGCGATGCGGCGCATGCTCGCGCGCGAACCGGACGCGCGCGTGCTGATCTTCAGCGTGCACGAGGAATCGATCTTCGTGCGGCGCGCGCTCGACGCGGGTGCGCTCGGCTACGTGACCAAGGCGAGCGCGCCCGACGTGCTGGTCGAAGCGGTGCGCTCGATTGCGCGGCGTGCCGGCTACCTGAGCCCGGACATCTCGCAGGCGCTCGCGCTGCGCACCGCGTTCAACGAAGGGCCGCCGGGGCGTCAGTTGTCGGCGCGCGAGTTCGAGGTGCTGCGGCTGCTCGTGCAGGGCTATACGCTGCCGAGCATCGCCGAAAAGCTGGGCTTGAGTCAGAAAACGGTGGCCAACCACCAATCGGTAATCCGGCAGAAGTTCGGCGCCGACAACGGCGTACAGCTCGCGCAGATGGCAAGCCGCCTCGGGCTTCAGTTCACGGGCTCGGCCAGCCCCGCCTGAGCGGGCACGCGCGCGCAGAACAGAAAACCGCGCTGCGGCTCGCTCGCGATGTGAAATTCGCCGCCGAGCGCCTCGACGCGTTCGCGCATGCCGATCAGCCCGAGCCCACTGCGCGGCTTCGTCAGATCGGTGCCGGGGCCGTCGTCGGCCATCGTGACGACGATCTCGTCGATCTGCGCGCCGTTGTGTTCGCGCGGCGCGCGCACCATGAACAGTTCGACGCGCGAGCGGCGCGCGAACTTCGACACATTCGTCAGTCCTTCCTGCACGAGCCGGTACAGCGTGATCGTCAACGCATCGCTGAGGCCGCTGAAATCCCCTTCGATCGTCATCGAGAACGACGCCTCGGGCAAGCGCTCGCGCCAGCCGTCGACGCAATGTTCGAGCGCGGTCGGCAAGCCGAATTCGTCGAGACCGATCGGCCGCAGGCGGCGGATCATGCCGCCGATCTCGCGGTACACATGCGTCGCGCTCTGCATCAGCCCGAGCGCGATGCGATGAATTTCCGGCTCGCGCTCGCCCGATAGATCGCGGATGCGCGCCGCGTCGAGCGAGATCGCGTTCAGGTATTGACCCAGCTCGTCGTGCAGCTCGCGCGCCAGATGGCGGCGCTCCAGTTCCTGCGCCTGCAGCGCCTGACTGGCAAGGCGCCGGTTGTCGGCGAGCAGCCGTTCGGCCTGTTCCTCGAGCACGCGACGATGGCGCAGTTCGCGGCGCGCATCGCGATAGCGGCGCCACGCGAACCACGCGAGCGCGATCGACAGCACGAACAGCGCGCCCGGCAACTCGTCGAGCTGGAAGCGCTCCATGCCACGCGTGAACCGGTAGACCTTCTCGCTGAGATCGAAGGCGGCGCCGAGCACTGCCGCGAGCACGGTCACGGCGACGACCCAGCCGAGGTCGCGCCATATCGGCGACGATGGCGGCGCTCGGTCAGCGGAAGAGGAATGGATCGGTTCGCTTGACATGACGCTTGCATTCTACTCAGCGCCGGCACACGCAGCGGGTTTTGCGCGAGTTTGGGAACGCTTCCCCGGCAGATCGGGAAAAGCTCCCGCGCGGCTTACAGACGCGTATGCGAAGCTTTACACCAACGTCAAGCAACGCGCGACACGCGTACAAATCAAGCCGGCAGGAGACAATAACGATGAGCATGCGATCACAAGCACGCCGCAAACGCCGGCTTCAGCGGCGTGCCGGCATCACCTTCTGCGTCGGCGGCGCGCTCGCCGGTCTGTCCACGAGCGTATGGGCGCAGGCGGAGCCGCCAGTCGCGGCGTCGGCGCCGGCCTCGGCGTCTTCCGCTGCGTCTTCCGCTGCCTCGTCCGGCACAGCCGACGGCAACGCCAACAGCAACACGACACCGACCACGACGCTCGCGCCGATCGTCGTCGTAGGCACCACGCCGCTGCTCGGCATCGGCACGCCGCTCACGCTGGTGCCGGCCAACGTGCAGACGGTCCACGCGGCCGATATCCAACGGCAGGGCCGCCAGACACTCAGCGACTACCTCGCGGCGAATCTGCCTAGCGTCACGATCTCCGACGCGCAGGGCAACCCATATCAGATGAACCTGTTCTATCGCGGCTTCACCGCGTCGCCGCTGCTGGGCACGCCGCAAGGTTTGTCGGTATTCGTCGACGGCGTGCGCGTGAACGAACCGTTCGGCGACGTCGTGAACTGGGACCTGCTGCCGCAACAGGCGATCGACACGATGCAGCTGATCCCCGGCTCCAATCCGACTTTCGGCTTCAATACGCTCGGCGGCGCGCTGTCGATCACGACGAAAAACGGCAAGGACAACCCGGTCGGCGAGGCCGAAATTCAGGGCGGCTCGTGGGGACGCAAGGCCGCGCAGATCGAACAGGGCGGCACGATCGGCCAGAACCTCGACTACTACTTCACCGCCAACGCCGCGAACGACAACGGCTGGGCCGAGCAGAACGAGAGCCGCATCCGCCAGGCGTTCGGCAAGCTGCGCTATACCGACGCCGACACGACGCTGTCGTTATCGGCCGGCGGCGCGGACAACGATCTGCACGGCGCGCAAACCATTCCGCGCTCGTTCCTCGGTAACCCCAGGCAACCGTACACGTATCCCGATCAGAATCAGAACAGCGCCGGCTACCTGACGCTGTCGGGCGATCATTACTTCAACGACACCGTCGAGCTGAGCGGCAACGCGTACTACCGGCACTTTCGCAATGCCAACACCAGCAGCAACGTCAACAACGACTACGGCACGATCAATCCCGACGGCACCGTCGATACGTTGCAGGCGACCAACGTACAGTCCACCGTGACGACCGACAGCTACGGCGCGAGCCTGCAACTGACGCTGCTCGGCAAGCTCGGCGGCATGCAGAACCAGTTCATCGCGGGCATGGCCGTCGATGCCGCCGACTCGCGCTTCACGCAGTCGTCGCAGGACGCGACGTTTACCGATTCGCGCGCGACGGTCGGCATCGGGAATTTCGCTCAGCAGACCAACGCGAACACGCACAACACGAACTACGGCATCTACCTGACGGACACGCTTTCGCTGACGCCGCAGTGGTCGCTGACGCTGTCGGGCCGCTACAACTGGGCCGATGCGACGATCGGCGACGAATCCGGCACGCAGCCGCAGCTCGACGGCCACCATACGTTCTCGCGCTTCAATCCGGCGGTCGGCATCAACTGGAATCCGACGCCGGCGCTCACCGCCTACGCGACCTACAACGAGGGCATGCGCTCGCCGACCGCGATCGAGCTGGCCTGCGCAGATCCGAACGCGCCGTGTTCGCTGCCGAACGACTTCATCTCCGATCCGTCGTTGCAGCCGGTCATTTCGAAGACCTATGAAGTCGGCGCGCGCGGCAGGATCGGCGGCAACACGACATGGAGCGCGGCTGCCTACAGCACGACGCTCGACAACGACATCGAGTTCATCAGCAGCAACGGCGCGGGCAGTTCGCAGGGGTTTTTCCAGAACGTCGGGCGCACGCGCCGGCAAGGCGTCGAACTGGCTGGGCAGACGAAGTACGGTCCGTTCACGGTGACCGGCAGCTATAGCTACGTCAATGCGACCTACCAGTCGACATGGGTCGAAAGCAGCCCCAGCAACTCGAGCGCCGACGCGAACGGCAACATCACCGTGCATCCCGGCGACCACATCCCGAGCATTCCGGCGACGACCGTCAAGCTGCGGCTCGATTACGCGGCCACCGCGAAATGGCGAATCGGCACGAATCTGACGTGGCGCGGCAGCATCTACGCGCAGGGCGACGAGAACAACCAGGACGTGAACGGCAAGATCTCCGGCTATCTGTTGATCGATATGGACACCAGCTACCAGGTGACGAAACAGTTGCAGGTGTTCGCGTCGGTGTCGAACCTGCTCGACAAGCGCTATGCGAGCTTCGGCGCGCTCGGGGAGAACTTCTTTACCGGACCGGGCAATACGTTCAACGGCACGGCGCCGGTCAACGAGCAGTTCGTCGGGCCGGGTGCGCCGAGGGGGTTCTGGGTGGGGATGAGGTATGCGTGGAAGTAGTGGCGTATGGCGTGGCGGATTGCATGGCTTCACTCTTTCCGCCACCTGAGGCTTTATCACGAGCGCAATGCCCGGGAACGCGGCTCGGATTTTGAGGAATAAGTACGCCTCGTCGCGGCACCCGTAAGCCCGGCGTCTGATGCCTAACGACTTCGTGCTCGCGGGATCGAGTTGATAAGCGACGTGGCCGATGCTCAGTCGTGGTGGTGCCGCTTGCCTGCGTGACCCGCCTTTAAATGGCCCCGCCGAAACGGGTCGTTCAATCCGTTTTTATCGAATAGAGGTCGCGCAGGATTTCGTTTTGCTGCTTGCGAATTGAATAATTGCAACGCGCTCCCGTGACATCGTACATATCCACGTGTGTTTTTGGCGGTTCTTCAATATTCCAATCATAAGCTAGTTTAGGGGCTAGATCGCAAGCCTTTGCCGATTCATCTTGTGCGCGCATGTACCGATCGAGCTCAGCCTTGCTCGCGCCTTTGATGCCTCGTGCGGATTTAATTGAATTCGCCAGTTTCTTGTTGTCGACTTCAAGGGATCTTGCATGATGCTCATAGCAATCAAAATCTCCAAATCCGCCACCGCCCAGGTACTGCATGCAATTCGAATCGTTGATCACCTCATCGGCAAATATCGGCCGAAAGCTGCAAAGCGCCATGACTAGCAAGAAGCACCTCCAAAATTTATTCAATGTCGATACCTCTGCCATGTCGAGCATCACCTGACGATTACCAGGAATACCGGTAATGAGGGGACGCTCAATGTCCAGTCTCTCCTTACGACAAGGACCAGGGATCGACCTTGCCACCCTCGATCACGAAATGCTTCGCGTCGGGATTCGAGGGGAATAGGCGCCAGTCCTCATCATCAGGTATCGCATCCGCAAGAATGACTAGTCGCATATCTCTTGCCAGCAAAATGACGGCATCACCGTTCTCGCCCGCCTCGATATTCAAAACAGCCGTTGGGCCATGTGTCACAAGGAGATCACGGATTCGTTCCGTTGTCACTCTCGTTCTCTCTTCAGACGCTGCGAAGTCCGAATAAGACGCAACGATCACGTGTCCCTGCTCGATGCGCCAGTCGCACTGAATATGGAGCGCCCAATCGCCCAGATACTTGATGGTTCCTCTGCCGGTCTTTACCTCCCGAAGCGGACCGAACTGTAACGTAAGCATGTCGGCCGCGTGCGCCACTCCGCTAACGTTAAGCCCGATCAAGGCGGAAAGGTGAAGTCCTACCTGCTCTTTCGTATCGATCATTCCAATTTGTCTCCAAACAGGTCCAGGGCGCGCTCCATCATGCCGTGATGCTCAAGATCGTCCATCTGAATATCGTAGTGAAGGCGGCGTGCTTGATTCTTGCTTAGTCCAAGTGCTTTGACCACCGCCTTAAATTGCTTGTTCTGCGCCTGATTGTTACCGGGCCGACCATCGGCGCCGGCGAGCTGCACAGCGTCGCCGTCCGGCATGTCGGGCTGATAGACGAACGACTGAGCACTGCCGAGATTCTCCGGCACGCGCGGGCTGCTGCCATAGAGCGAGCTTGCCATCCTCGCGTCGTCCGCTTGTCGTGAGCGCCCGCGACAATCGCACGCCCATGCGGTGCCCAGGGCTACGGCCATCTCGTAACCGTTTGAATACGACTTCAGCCTATCGAACGGAAACCATTCGCCGGTTTCGATGTTCAGCGCCATTGCGGATGGCATTGGCGGAAAGTTTGAGTAGATCGAATAGGTGATACGGCAAAGCAGGCATTCTTCCTCGTCCCCAGTGCCGTCCTGTTTCTGTTGTTCCATTTGACCTCTTCTGATTTTCCAGAAAACACCCGACGAATTAACCATCCGAAGGAGTCACGGTCAACAGTTTTAATTTAAGATAGATCCGTTTTGACAAACATTGATAATAAACGTCAAAAAAACGGCAGACCTGTGACTCCCGGCTCTACCACGACAAAACACTAACCGGTTCTGTCGGCATTCCAATGAAGGTGGCTTGAGGGCGCTTTTTTTCAATTACACGGCGAGAAGCAGACGTTTATTCGTTTGCATATCTCTTCTGCAAATATTGACGCTTTGCGTCAATCAGACAATTCCTGTTTTTGATTTCTGTTGTTGCTTCGCACTGCATTGACAATTTTTAACTTACCCGAGCGGTGGCATGAGGTATTTTTCGGCAGGTTAAAAAAATACGCTATGCCGAATGAACAAGAACATGTTCAGGCTGGTTTTCAGCCGGTGCCGGAGTATGCTCGTCGCTGTTGCGGAAACCGCCATTGCCCACTGCAGCGCAAGTCAGGGCGAGACCCATTCATCGGCCTCACGGCGCCCGATCACACTGTTCGCCATGCGTCACGCAGCTTTCGCCGCGCTGGTGCTGTGCGGACTCGCACCTGTTCTCGCGGATGCGCAGATCGTGCCCTCGGGCGCGCACGCGCCGAATGTCATCCAGACGCGCAATGGCCTGCCGCAGGTCGATATCAACAAGGCGTCGAATGCGGGTGTTTCGATTAATACGTATTCGCAGTTCGATGTGCAGAAAAACGGCGCGATCCTGAACAACTCGCCCGTTATCACGAACACGCAACTCGCAGGACAGGTGAGTGGTAACCCGAATCTTTCGCCAGGCCAGTCCGCGCGGATCATTCTCAACCAGGTCAACAGCAATTCGCCCAGCCAGTTGCGCGGCTATCTCGAAGTGGCGGGCAACAGGGCCGAAGTCGTCGTGGCAAACGGTTCGGGGATCGTGGTCGATGGCGGCGGCTTCATCAATACCACGCGCGGCATTCTCACCACCGGTACGCCGATGCTCGATGCGGGCGGCAACCTGAGCGGTTTCAACGTAACTGGCGGCATGATTACCGTCCAGGGCGCGGGCCTGGACGCGACCAGTATTGATCAGGTGGACCTGATCTCCCGCGCGGTGGAGGCTAACGCGGCCATCCGTGCCAACGGCCTGAATGTTATCGCCGGCGCAAATCAGGTCAATCACGACACGCTGGCCGCGACGCCCATCGCAGGCAGCGGCGCAGCGCCAGGTGTGTCCATCGACGTGAGCCAGCTGGGTGGAATGTACGCGAATCGCATTCTACTGGTCGGCACGGAAAACGGTGTTGGGGTGTCCAATGCGGGTGTCATCGCCGCCCAGGCCGGCGACCTGACGCTCACGACGCAGGGCAAGCTGGTTCTCACCGGCAAGACAACCGCGAGCGGCAATCTTGCGGTGTCAGCGGCGGGCGATGTGGACAACAGCGGCTCGACCTACGCGCAGCAGAACCTGACCATCAGTGCGGGGAACGTCACGTCAAGCGGCACCCTCGGTGCGGGCATCAATGCGGATGGCAGCGTCGCCGAGAGCGGCGACCTGACCCTGAGCGCGGCAGATACCCTTTCCGCAACAGGCCAGAACATCGCGGGTGGCAATGCCACGCTTCAGGGCAACAACGTAACGCTTACGGACAGCCAGAGCGTTGCTAACAACGTGCTCAATGTTTCCGCCGCGCAGACGCTTGACACCAGTGCGGCAACGCTCAACGCGACGCAGCTATCTCTGGCGGCAGCGAACCTCACCAACCACGGCGGCACGCTCACGCAGACCGGCACCGGGCCGACAACCGTCAATGTGTCCGGTACGTTCGACAACACGCACGGATCGCTGGCGACGAACAGTTCGAGCCTCACGCTCGCGCCCGCTGCGCTCATCAACGACGGCGGCAGGATTACGGATTCCGGGACCGGCACCCTGTCCATTGCCACCGGTTCGCTGTCGAACAACGCGGGCACCATCGCCACGAACGGCTCGCTGGATGTCCACGGGGGCGTGGTATCGAACCGGGGCGGGACGCTGGCGGGGCAATTGTCCGCGACGTTTCAGGTGGCCTCGCTCGATAACAGCGCAGGCGGCTATGTCGGCGCACGCGACGTATCGATAACCGGCACGGGCACACTGAACAACGCGGGCGGCACGGTGCAGGCCGACGACGTGCTTGACGTGTCAGCGCAGAGCGTTGCGAACGATGGCGGCACGATTGCGAACGGCGGCACCGGGGCTACGACGGTGAGCGCCAGCGGTGCACTCACGAACACCGGCAACGGACTGATCGGCGGCAACGGTGACGTGTCCGTCGCGGGAGGCAGCGTCAACAATGCGGGCGGTACGGTCACCGCATCCGGGGCGACAACCGTGCAGTCCGGCAGCACGCTCGACAATTCAGCGGGTCTGATCCAGGGTAACGGCAGCGTATCGGCCTCGGCATCCGGTGCGCTCGTCAATACCGGTGGCCAGATCGAATCGGACGGCGCGGGTACGACATTGCAGGTGTCGGGCGCATCGGTGGACAACACGAATGGCCGTATCGCCAATGTCGGCACAGGCGCGACGACCATCAGCGCGGCAACCATCACGAACGCCAACACGGGCGGCTTGAGCGGTGCCGGCACGATCGGCGGCAACGGTGACGTGACTGTGAACGCGCAGACGCTGTCGAACATGGACGGCGCACAGATCGTGTCAGGTCACGACCTGACGCTGAACGCGACGCAGTCGGTGAGTAACACGGACGGCACACTCTCGGGTGCGAATAACCTCACGCTCGACCAGGCAGGCGCGAGGCTGGTGAACCAGAATGGTTCGATCCACGCCAACGGTGCGCTCGGTCTGAACGTGGCGACGCTCGACAACACGTCGGGACGGATCGGCAACGACAACGGTAGTGGTGGCAGCGTTGCCATCACGGCTGGCACGCTGGCCAACCAGGGCGGCGCAATCGGCAGCGACCAGGACCTGAGCGTCGCGACGAACCAGCTGACCGGTGACGGCCGCATCGTGGCGGGCCGTGACTGCGCAGTAACCATCAATGGCGACTACACGCTCGACACCGCCAACCTGATCCAGGCGAATCACGATCTGAGCTTCACGACAGCAGGCAGCTTCACGAACCAGGGGACCCTCGGCGCGGTCAACGCGCTGACGGTCAATGCGGTGAACGTGGACAACCAGGCGGGCGCGGACCTCAATTCGGCCAGCACCACCGTCAACGCGGCGAACGCGATCATCAATGAAGGCCGCATCGAGGGCGGCACCGTTACGACGAATAGCGCCACTCTGACCAACACCGCCACCCTCATCGGCAATACCGTCACGGCGAACGCCAGCCAGTCCATTGTGAACACCGGCCCCGCTGCCATCATGGCCGCCGCTTCGCAACTGAACCTGTACTCGCCCGGCGATATCTCGAACACGGGCGGCGCGAACCTGTTCAGCCTGGGCAATATCAACATCGCCGCCGACGCGACGCGCGACGGTAACGGTCTGCTCGCGAACCGCTCGAATTCGCTCACCAACGACCAGTCCACCATCGAGGCGCAGGGCAATATCGAAGTCGCGACGCAGACGCTGACGAACTCGCGGCCCGCGCCCACCGTTGAGACAGTGACAACCGATGTTGAGACTGAACACCAGACCAAGCGCGGCAAGTACATCATCTGTCCGACCGGTGGTCCGATTCCGGCCTGTTCCAATCCCACCTGGAGCGATGGCTACAAGAATCCGCTCGACGCAACGTTCAGCGCCTCGCAGATCGTGTCGCAGAGCTCGGGGCCGAATGCGACCGACAACGTGCTGGTGGTCAACGTCAACGGCCAGCAACAGACGATCTGGTACAACACGCTGACGAAGAACGCTGACGGTTCGGTCACCGTCAACTACTGGGACGACTACGACCCGAACATCAACTACCTGCCGTCGACCGAATACCCGACGTTCAGCGGTGGACATAACGGTTATCAGGTCGTCGAGGTCGCGAGAGACACGACGACCACCACGCAGCAGGACCAGGTAACCGGTCCGCAGGCCCAGCAGGCGCAACTGCTGGCGGGCGCCAACCTGACGCTGGCGAACGTCGGTACGCTCAACAACAGCTATAGTGCGATCGCAGCGGGCGGCTCGATCCAGATCGGCGCCAGCCAGCAGGGTGGGGAAATCGGCAACGGCAGCGCCAACTATGGCAGTACGCTGGTGAACAACACCGGACAGACGCTGTACCAGTACCAGCGTCAGGATATCGTTTCAACGTATGCGTGGAACGTGGACACCAGCCAGGACCGGCAGACGGTGACGGAACCGTCAATCGTCCTGACGCCTGTGGCGATCGGTGGCACGGGCGGCACGATCATCGCGAATAACGCGGTCCAGATAAGCGGCACCGACATCAACAACACGAATGTGGCGGCGGCGAACTCCGCGACCGGGGCCACCGGTGGCACGCTCGGCGCGAACCAGGTCCTGACGGGGCCGCAGGTCGACGCCCCGCAAACGGTCGCCAGCAGCACTGGCAAGCTGAATCTCACCCTGCCGTCGAGCGGCCTGTACACCTATCAGACTGCGCCCGGCGCGTCCTATCTGGTCGTCACCGATTCGCGCCTGACCAGCTATACGAGCTTCATCTCCAGCGACTACATGCTCGGCCAGTTGGGGCTGAATCCGCAGAGCGTCGAGAAGCGCCTTGGCGACGGCATGTACGAGGAACAGCTGATTCGCGAGCAGATCACGCAACTGACAGGCCGCGTCTATCTGCAAGGCTATACGAACAACCTGGACGAGTATCAGGCGCTGATGACGAACGGCGTGAACGTTGCGCAACAGTTCGGGCTTGAGCCCGGTATCGCGCTGACGGCCGCGCAGATGGATGCACTGACGAGCGATATTGTCTGGCTGGTCAGTCAGACCGTCACGCTGCCCGATGGCAGCATGCAGCAGGTCCTCGCGCCCGTTGTCTATCTCGCGCAGACCCATGCGAACGACCTGCAACCGACCGGCGCGCTGATTTCGGCCGATGACGTTGAGATTCATGCGACCGGCAGCGCCACGAACAGCGGCGTGATCAAAGGCGGTACGCAGACGGTCTTGAGCGCCACCGATATCCTGAACCGTGGCGGCACCATCGGCAGCAGTGGGACGAACGGCACCACGGTCGTGGCCGCGACGAACGATGTGGTCAATGCGTCCGGGATGATCAGCGGCAACCGCGTTGCGGTGCTGGCGGGCAACAACATCATCAATACGACGCTGGTCGACACGGTGGGCGTGAGCAACGCGGCCAGCGACAGCAGGATGAACACCACCCTGCTTGGCGCACAGGGCACGATTGCGTCGACCGGCGACATGGTGGTTGCAGCGGGCAATGACCTGACCATGCACGGCGCGAATATCACCGCTGGCGGTGACGCGCAGATCACGGCAGGACATGACATTACGGTTGACGCGGTGCAGTCCACAACGTCGCAGTCCGGGATGCAGAACGCGCAGCACCATTGGGATGCGAGCAGCACGATCAATGAGACGGGCGCAATCACGGCAGGCGGCAGTCTCGCGATGCAGAGCGGCAACGACACGACGCTCAGGGGCGCGACCGTTGCGGCGGGCGGCGACTTGGCGGTGATCGCGGGCGGCAACCTGACGGCTACCACGGTGACGGACACCGCCACTTTCAACAACGTTGCAACGGACGGCCCCTCCCGCAAGGAGGTTGACCATACGTACGACGAGCAGGCGGTCGGCACGAACTTCTCGGCGGGCGGCAATGCAACGCTTGGCGCGGTCAGCACCGACGCGGGCAAGGGCAATGTGACGCTGACCGGCTCGACACTCACGGCGGGTACAGGGGCAGCGACGATTGCCGCAAGCGGCGACGTCACGCTGAACGAAGCCCGCGAGGAACACGACAGCTACGTGGCGACCGAATCGAAGCGCGGAAGCGCGTTTCACGGCTCGACCACGGACACGACACAGAACACGCAGGCAAATATCGGCGTGGCAAGTATAGTGGCAGGCGATACCGTCAACATCAGCGCGGGCAAGGACCTGACCGTGAAAGGCTCGACGGTGGCAGGCACGAACGACGTGAATCTCGCAGCGGCTGGCAACGTCAACATTACGACTTCGCAGGATACGCAGACTACGTCCACGTACTACCAGAAACATGAGTCGGGATTCGGTACGAGCGGCGGCGTCGGTATCTCGGTCGGCAGCAAGACGCAGACCGATACCACCAATACGTCGCAGGTGACGAACACGGGCAGCACCGTTGGCTCGCTCGCGGGCAATCTGAGCATCGTCGCGGGCAATGATCTGCATGTGACAGGCAGTGATCTCATTGCTGCGAAGAACGTCACCGGTACGGGCGCGAACGTCATCATCGACGCCGCCACCGACACCACGCACTATGACGAATCGCATGCGGTCAAACAGAGCGGGTTCACCCTTGCCGTGAAAGCGCCGGTCATCGATGCCATATCGAATGCGGTTGACCAGACACATGCCGCCAGCAACAGCAAGGATGATCGGGCGGCGGCATTGCACGGCATGGCGGCAGCGAGCGCGGCGTGGGACGCGAATATGGCCGCCGGCGGCCTGGCCAACGATCTTGCGACGGGCACCACGCCTCAGATGAAGGTCGAACTCAGTTTCGGCTCCAGTAGCTCGAAAAGCACTTACGCGGAGGACTCCACGACACACGTAGGGTCGAACGTGACGGCTGGCGGAACAGCGGCGTTTGTCGCAACGGGTAACGCCACGGCCGGCAGCGGCAACGTGACCATCGCCGGTTCGAACGTGAATGCCAGCGACGTGATTCTCGCGGCGCAGAATCAGGTGAATCTCGTCAATACGACCGACACCGATTCGACGCGCAGCACGAACCAGTCGAGCAGCGGCAGCGTCGGCATATCCTATGGCAGCAGCGGTTTCGGCGTCGATGCCGCCATGTCGAAGGCGCACGGCGACGGCAATACCGATGCGGCCACGCAGAACAACACGCATGTGACGGCGGCCAATACGGCGACAATCATTTCGGGCGGCGATACGAACATCATCGGGTGCAACGTGAGCGGCCAGCAGGTGAATGCCAGCGTCGGCGGCAACCTCAATATCGCAAGCGTACAGGACACGATGACGAGCGCCGCGCATCAGGAAAGTACGGGCGGCGGATTCAGCATCAGCCAGGGCGGCGGCAGTGCGAGCTTCAGTCACACCGACGCGAACGCGAGCGGCAGCTATGCGGGTGTCAATGAACAGGCTGGAATCTCGGCCGGTGACGGCGGATTCAACATCAGTGTCGTGGGTAACACCGACCTCAAGGGCGGGCTGATCGCCAGCGAGGCCGATGCGTCGAAAAACACGCTTTCGACAGGTACGCTGACGTTCTCTGACGTTCAGAATTCATCCAGCTATGACGCACATTCCAGCGGAATCGGCGGGGGCATCACGGCGGGCGATGGTGGCGCGAACTACAGCACGCACGGCAGTACGTCAGGCATCAACGGGGGCGGCATCGCGCCGATGCTAAGCCAGAACGACAGCGGCAGCGACAGCGCGACGACGAAAAGCGCGATCGGCGCGGGAACGATCATCACGACCGATGCCGCGCAGCAGACCCAGGACATTGCAAGTTTGAACCGGGATACGTCGAACACAAACGGCACGGTGGCAAAGCTGCCGGACGTGAATGATCTGCTTGACCGACAGTCCGACATGATGGCAGCAGCGAGCGCAGCGGGCGAAGCCGTTTCCCG
Organism: Paraburkholderia sp. UCT31; assembly: GCF_014397655.1. NCBI lineage: Bacteria > Pseudomonadati > Pseudomonadota > Betaproteobacteria > Burkholderiales > Burkholderiaceae > Paraburkholderia > Paraburkholderia sp. UCT31. Next base: position 6,227 of record NZ_VZQP01000033.1, on the reverse strand, counting down.
GCGGATTGGCGACTATGCGAAAACGAAGTATGACGAGGCAGCCGCCGCAGGCGATCAGACAGGCATGGACGCGTGGAAGGAAGGCGGCACAGATCGCGCGATGATGCAGGCGGCAGGCGCGGCCCTTGTGACCGGCCTGGCGGGTGGCAACGCCATCGGTGGCGCTGCCGGTGCTGCGATTGCGTCGATTGCGGCCGGACAGTTGAACAACCTGAGCGATGCAATTGCCGGTTCGAATCCGACTGGCAATGCGGCAATGAATGAAGCCCTCGGGAACATCGTGGCCAATGCGATTGCCACGGGCGCAGGCGCGGCGGTGGGCGGCAACGCAGGTGCAGTCTCGGGGTACAACGTGGACCGGTTTAACCGGCAGTTGCATCCGGATGAGAAGAAGGCGATTGCGGATAAGGCCAACGGCGACGCGGCGGAAGAGAAAAAGCTGACGCAGGCGGCGTGCTACGTAGTGAAATGCTGGGCCGAGTATCCCCAAGGAAGCGACCAGTACAACGCAAATTACGTGAGTCAGCTTGAGGCATCGCAGCTTGGGCCGGAGATTGATTGGGTGAATCGTCAGCAGGAGGCGGGATTGTTTGTCTACACGCCGACACAGAAAATTGGTGATGCGCTTCAGAGTGATCCGGTTGGCGTCGCGAGGGATACGGCGAAAGTGGTGTTGGGTGGCGTGACTGTAAAGACGGGCGTGGGATTTTGTACAAGCGGCATAGGGTGTGCGGCCGGGGTTCCGATGGCAGCCTTTGGTGCAAGCGATATGGCTGAGGGGGCCGATGGACTTTACAACCGCTATAACGGCATTAGTTCGCCGGGGGTGAACCCGCTGCGGTATGAGTTTAACCAGGCGCTTCCAGATGGATGGGGAAATGTGGCCTATGATGGGTTAGACCTTGGTGTGGCGTTACTTGCCTTAAAGACACCTGTTCCGCTAAAGATGGGGACAGCCGATGGCCTTAATCGACCTGGCTCGATGTTCAATGTGACGGTGCCGCGCATCAACAACAACACCCTGATTCCATTTGTTAACCAGGCAGCGCCTTATGGCACGACGCAGGGCATCTTGTTGTTCGGAGTAGCGTCCAAAGGGTCGACAGTTATTAATGATGTGGGTCACGTTGGGGATAAAAAATGAACTGGCACAGGCTATATGCCACAGCCCAGACATGGTTCGTCGTTGCCTTGGCATCCATTGTCAGCTCTGGATTTTATACAGTTGTTGTAATCGGTGTGTGCCGCAGAGTAGTCGGACTTAGTGACAATGTCTCTATATTCGCTATAGGTCTTCCATTTTTTGTTGTTCTCCTGTTTGTATTTGCAAGTTTTTTACCGAAGCCTCTGCGCAAGGCCGGGATGTTGAGTGACGATCCCGAAAAATTCGGTCCGTGGTTCAAGCGGGACGGCGAGGCCTGAGATATTGGGCGTGCATTCGTGGCGCGTTCAAAGAATAAGATTCGAAATAGCTATGAAAATCAGAAAGAGGCTGGCGCTTCTTCCGCTCACAGCCTTTGTCTCTCTCGCGACTCAGGCACAGCAGGTACCGACGCCAGCGGATACCGCGGCAGCGGCACGCGCCAACGCAGAACAGAACCAGCAGGTGCACCTGCAGCGCGCGGTGCACAGGAACGCAAGACCAGGGTGTACGCGCGGCCGGCATGCGCTCAACTGCACCGCAGAATAGGACGGGTTGTTTGTGCAAAAGAATATCGATTTTCCGCTGATTGTAGACCTGGACGGAACGCTGACATTGACCGACACGCTGGCTGAGTCCGTCATCAAAGTCGTGAAGCAGAATCCATTGAATATCATCCGTTTGCCAATATGGCTGTTGAAAGGACGTTTGGCATTCAAGCGAGAGATTGCCACCCGCTCCAGTATTGCAGCCGAGCACCTGCCGTATCGCAAAGCGTTAGTCGACTATCTGATTGCCGAAAAAAAGCGTGGCCGTAAGATCGTTCTCGCCACTGCCGCGCACAGTTCGATTGCGGAACGCGTGTCCGCGCATCTGGGACTCTTCGACGCGGTGCTGGCCACGGAGGGCGACACCAACCTGAGAGGACGGACGAAGCTTGAGAAAGCGCGCCTATGCGTCGGCGAGCGGTTCGTCTACGCCGGCGACAGTCGTGCTGACCTGCCAGTATGGCTCGGTTCCCAGGCGGCCGTTCTGGCTGGCGCTTCGCCACGTCTTGCCAATCTGGTTCGCACGAATGTCCCTGTTGAGCGGGAGTTCCCAAACAGCAAAGCCGACCTTTCGCTCTGGCTGAAGGCGCTGCGCGTTCACCAGTGGCTCAAGAACCTGTTGCTTTTTGTACCCTTGCTGACGGCATTTTCCTTCTTTGATACAGGCAAGCTGGTGACGCTCGCGCTAGCATTTGTCTCGATGTCGCTGGGCGCATCAGCGACCTACATCGCGAACGATCTCTGGGATCTGGATAGCGACCGACGGCATCCCCGCAAGCGGCAGCGGCCCTTCGCGAGCGGGGCATTATCGATATCGAGCGGCATCCTGTGTGCGGTTGCGTTACTCGCCACGTCGCTCGCGCTGGCGTTATCAACATCGGCAGCGTTTGCGGTGATGCTCCTGTTCTACCTGATCTTGACCACCGCCTACAGCCTGTTTCTAAAAAGGCGCGTAATGATCGACGTCATCGCGCTCTCACTGCTGTATACGCTGCGAATCTTCGCGGGATCGGTGGCGGTAAACATCAGCACGAGTCACTGGCTACTCGCGTTTTCCGTCTTCACATTCCTGAGTCTCGCGCTCGTCAAGCGCTGCGCCGAACTGGTGTCCCTGCGCATGAGCGCCGACGCCGTCACGGTGGGGCGCGACTATCGTGTTGCGGATCTTGAAGTGCTGTGGCCGCTGGGTATCGGCTCGTCCTTCTCGGCAGTGATTGTCTTCGGCCTTTTTATCAACGCGCCGGAGACGATCGACCGGTATGCGGTACCCGGACTGCTGTGGTTTGTCGCAATCGGCCTGATCGCCCTGTTCGCGCGCCTGTGGATCAAGACTGTGCGGGGCGTAATGGATGACGACCCGTTAGTCCATCTGATCGAAGATCACGGCAGCCTCCTTACCATTCTGATCATGGTCGCCACCATGATGACGGCCCACTTTGTGCAGCTTTGACAGGTCCCTGCAAAATGAATTTGAAAAACAGAAACAGGATGCTGGCGTTCTGCCGGTTCTCGATCGTATTCGTCCTGCTGCTCGTGTGCGCAGGAAACATCACGAACAGCGTGTTGCTGAAGTTCGGATTTCGCGACGATCACAAGCTGGACGGCTATGCGCAAAGCCTCACGCTGGTCAGCATGATCGAGGGGACGGCTCCGCGGCCGTACGTCTACCGCTCCACGTTTGCCAAAGCGGCGAAGTACATGGCCGGGCAACTGAACCCCGCGCTCCAGCAGAAACTGTTCAAGTCCATCAGTCGCTATGATTCGCTGCACCATAGCTACTTCAGCGGCGTCCCGGACACGTACTGGACGCCGATGGTCGCCATCACGTACCACATCGTCTATTTCTTCGTGGTGCTGTCGATGGCGCTTGCGCTATTACTGATCTACAAGCTGGCGCGGATGCGTGGCCTGTCGTTCGGGCAGGCACTCGGGTTTCTGGCTGGCTTCAGCTTCATCTACCCACTTACGTTCCAGGCGGGCGCGTACTACTACGACTTCATCGAAATACTGGGCGCGTTCAGCGCATGTTATTTCATGCTAAAGCGCTGGATGATCCCCTGCACGCTTGCGATTGCGTTTTTCTCGTTCAACAAGGAAACGTTCTTTCTCGTGCCACTTGCGTTGTTCTTCCTGCACCAGCGGGACGTCCCGATGCGCAGCCGGTTCGGCTGGCTGGCGCTCCAGTTGGTATGCTGTTTCGTCAGCCGGCATTTCATCATGAACGGCTACGAAGCGAACAGCGGCGGTTTCATCGAGTTTCACGCGAAGGAAAACCTGCTGTTCTGGCTTAACCCGGCTTCATACGTTCGTTTCTATAACCTGGTTGCCAAGGGCATCCTGACGCCGAGCCTTCAGAATCCGCTGATTTTTGTGCCCACGATTGTGTTCTTTCGCCGTGCGTGGCAGGAGACCAGTGTGAGCCACAGACGATACTTCCTTGCCGCGTTCCTGCCGCTCCTCGTTCTGTTCGTGCTCTTCGGCTATACCGACGAGATCCGCAACCTTTCCCTTGCTTTCCCCGCGATCGTGCTCGTCGCATTGAATGGCGCGAGCCGTTTCGGGCAGATCTTCTCGAACGCAGAAAGCGATCAGGCGCACGTTGAGACGCGCGTGCGTTCCAACGTGGTGAGCTAGTCATGTCGTTGATCGCGTTGATTGCCAGCGGTATGTTGAGCGGACTGGCAAGTGTTCTCCTGCGGCTCGCCGCCCTTCGGGCGGCGACACCGTCAGTAGGTGAATGGGTGCCGCTTCTGCTCCGCGTGGCCGCAATAGGCTCTTACGGAGTCGGATTTGTTCTCTATGCGCTTGCGCTTCGCAAGGCCAGTCTGGGCGTCGCCTATCCGTTGATGGTCGCCGTCTCGATCCTGGTCGTACTGGCGTTCACGGCGCTGCATGAGCAGGTGTTAAAGCCGACTCAGCTGGTCGGCGCGGTAGTGATTCTTGGTGGTGTGTGGTTAGTTACAAGGCCCGCATGACAAAGCAACAATCTCTACAGGTCAGCAGGGCGGCGCTGTCTGTCCTTCCGTTGGCGGCAGCGCTCTTTGCGCTAGGTAGTTCGACTTCACTCGCGCAGCAGACGCCGACTCCGGCAGATACAGCCGCAGCGGCGCGCGCCAATGCCGAACAGAACCAGCAGCTCCAGCAGCAACGCGACGCGCAGCAGCGTGAGAAGACCGTCAACGCGCCTTCGGTACGCTCGACCGCGCCGAAGGCCAGCGTCTGGCCGGAACTGCCTGCTGAAACGCCATGCTTTCGCATCGAATGGTTTTTGCTCGACGTACCTGCCACGTTACCTGATGCCGTGCGCAAACAGGGTGCATCCGCGTTACCGCTCGACCGCTTCGCGTTCGCACGCGAATGGCTCGACCATTACCGGGGGCAATGCATCGGCAAGGCGGGACTCGACACGCTCACCAAGGGATTGCAGCAGGCTATTCTCGGTCGCGACTATATCACCACACGCGTACTGTTACCCGAACAGGACCTGTCAACCGGCACGCTGAAGTTTGCACTGGTGCCGGGCGTGTTGCGAACGATCCGCTTCGCCGACCCCGCCACGCGCGGCACATGGAAGACCGCCTTCCCGGCCCGCGAGGGTGACATGCTGAACCTGCGCGACCTCGAACAGGGACTTGAACAGATGAAGCGCGTCAGCAGTCAGGACGTGGACATGAAAATCGAACCCACTGACGTACCTGGCGAAAGCGACGTTGTCGTCACGGTAAAGCGCGCAAAGCCGTGGACGGTGGTCGCGTCGGTGGACAACTCAGGCACGCGGGCCACCGGCAAGCTGCAAGGCAACCTGAGCCTTGGCATCGACAATCCGCTCGGGCTGAACGACATTTTCAACGTCGGCGTGAGTCAGGACCTCGAATTCGGCGACAAAGGCCTCGGTTCGCACGGCTGGAACGGCTTCTATTCGGTTCCGTGGGGCTATTGGACCGGCACGCTATCGGCCTACACGAACACGTACTACCAGCAGATTGCGGGCGTCAACCAGACGTTCGTGTCGAGCGGCAACGCGCAGACCGTTGACTTCAAACTGCAACGGGTATTGATGCGCAGCCAGAATAACGTACTTGGCGCACAGTTCCGCCTGACGAAGCGCTTCGGTGAAAGCTTCATTGAAGACACCGATATCCCGCAGCAGCGGCGCAACAACACGTTCATCGAGGCCGGCCTTACCGATCGCCACTACTTCGGCAGTTCGCAGTTCGACGGCAGTCTCGGGTACCGTCAGGGTGTGGACGGACTCGGGGCGACACCAGACTTCTACGAGAATGGCCCGACTTACCGCTTCCGCATGGCCGTCCTCGCCGCGAACCTGTCAATGCCGTTCAGGATAGCAAGCCAGCCATTGCGTTACGTGACGAGCGTGCACGGCCAGTTCACGAACAATACGCTGAACTACATCGATGACCTGACCATCGGCAGCCGCTACACGGTGCGCGGCTTCGACGGCGAAACGATGCTCGCGGCCGAACGCGGTTTCTTCTGGCGCAACGAGTTGCAGCTACCGGTTGGATCGACGGGGCAGT
>NZ_VZQP01000032.1:0-96503 GCF_014397655.1 Paraburkholderia sp. UCT31 | reverse complement strand
TCCCTTGCGGCTACCCGGCCTAGCTTTCGGCTCTGTCACAGTGATGTCCATCAAATCGAAAATGATGGGCACCATTTTGATGTCGGTCCTCGCCGTCGTCTACGACGGTCGTCGTGAGGTGCTTACAGATCTCATAGCACATCCTCCCCATCGCCTTGCGCAACATCGCGTAGTTGATCGATTGCCAGCTTGCCGTAAATCTGGGTAGAAGAGATGCTTCGATGGCCAATATAGTCGCCAATATGCTTGAGTGAGAAATGAGCATTGCTGGTGCAAAAGCGGCGCGGCAAGACTGCGGCAAAGCGCTTCTTCCGGCGGGTGCCGCGTTCAAACCCGGTGCCGCGCAAGACCGTTACCGACCAGCTGCGCAGCTATCCGGCGGCGAAGGTTGATATTCCTGAGCTCGCTCATGTGAAGCACGTTTTCGTCAAGGCGGCTGCACGCGTGAACAACCGTGCCGAGACACCCATCAGCCGCCCCGCAGGCGCGAACGCCAGATGTGCGGCTTTCGCGATGCGCGTCGCACGCAGGTATTCCTCTCATGCTTCGGACCGATACGGCAGCACTTCGCGTTGCCCACACATCAAATGAACGCGGCATGGCATCGTGCCGTACTCAAAGAACGCTTCGCCACATGGCATGGTTGGACTGTTATTGCCGCAGTCGAGGAAGTTATCTGATAAGGATAGCTACGCTTTGGCTACGTAGTTACCCTACGCCCGCCAAGTTGACAGAGCCCTGTGACGGCATGAAAAATGCGCGTCGTGAAATCGCGACGAGGAGTATTTTGCGGCAAGGTGCCGCAACACGTTGACGTCGCCCGGCCACTCGCCGCCGTCAGTCCCGTGCAGGCATTATCAGATAGGCATTGGTTGCTCCTGCAACGTACGGCCGTGCCTTGATTTCCATGCGCGCAATGCCTTGCAAATGCACTTCATCTGGACCGTCGGCAAAGCGCAGCGCGCGTGCCCAGGTCCAGTTGTCGGCCAATGGCGTATCAGGGCTCAGTCCCATCGCACCGAAAACCTGCATCGCTCGCTCGCAAACATTGGCGTACACCGTTGGCACGAGCGCCTTGATCATCGAGATCTCCTTGCGCGCTTCTTTGGCCCCAACCCGGTCGATCATCCAGGCCGCCTTCAGCACGAGCAGCCTCGCCTGCTCGATTTCGATGCGCGACTTCGCGATCCATTCGCCGACCGCGCCGTGCTCATGCAGCGCCTTGCCGAACGTCGTGCGCGACTGAGCGCGCTCGACCATCAATTCGAGAGCAAGCTCGGCCGCGCCGATCGAGCGCATGCAGTGGTGGATGCGCCCCGGTCCAAGACGCGCCTGAGCCAGCGCGAAACCGCTGCCCTCTTCACCGAGCAGATTGGCTGCCGGTACCCGAACATCGCGGAACACGATCTCGCAGTGCCCTTCCGGCGCAACGTGATTGACCACCGTTATGTTGCGCACGATCTCGACACCTGCGGTGTCCCTGGGGACGAGAATCATGCTCTGCTGCCGGTGCGCTGGTGCCTGCTGGTCGGTCTTGCCCATCACGATGAACAACTTGCAATGAGGATGCGCCGCGTTCGTGATGAACCATTTGTGGCCGTTGATCACATAGTCGTCGCCGTCCCGGCGAATCGAGGTCGTAATGTTGGTCGCATCCGAAGACGCGACCTCAGGTTCCGTCATCGCGAAAGCCGAGCGAATCCTGCCATCGAGCAACGGCGTCAGCCACTGGTCACGCTGGGCAGGCGTAGCGAACATGTGCAGCAGTTCCATGTTGCCGGTGTCGGGCGCGTTGCAGTTGAAGACTTCCGACGCCCACGACACCCGCCCCATGATTTCCGCGAGCGGCGCGTATTCCAGATTGGTCAGCCGCGTGCCCGGCTCGTCGTTTCGCAGATGCGGCAGGAACAGGTTCCACAGGCCCTCGGCACGAGCCTGCTCCTTGAGCGACTCCATGAACGACACAGGGTACTGCCCCTGGTTCACCTCATCGTGCCACTGCCGGATGCGCGGGACGATGTGTTTATCCATGAAGGCGCGCAACTGCTCGCACAACGCTTCGACCTTGGGGGTATAGCCAAAATCCATGATGATTCTTCCTTGCAAAATGTCCGCTTGAAACGACTGAGACCGTGCCTGCCGCCAATGGCTAGATCGTCAAACCGCCGTCGACGACAATGCATTCGCCGTTCGTATAACTGGCCGCATCGGAAACCAGATACAGCACCGTTCCCGCCATTTCGCGGGGCTCCGCGTGGCGGCGCAGTGGAATCTTCGAGAGCCAACGATCATAAGTTTCCTGATCCTCGAACAGGGCGCCGGCGAAACGGGTCTTCGTCAACCCTGGCAGCAGCGCGTTCACGCGGATACCCAGCGGGCCGCACTCCTTCGCGAACGCACGCGTCATATTGACGACGGCGGCTTTCGTGATCGAGTAGATGGCCTGTTTGTCGCCCGGTTGCAGCGCGTTGACCGACGCCGTATTGACGATAGCCCCGCCGCCGTTATCGCGCATCAGCTTGCCTGCCTCGACAGACATGAAGAAGTAGCCGCGCAGGTTCACCTCGACTGTCTTTTCGAACGCCGCCAGATCGGTATCGAGCACATGCCCAAAATACGGATTTGCGGCGGCGTTATTGACCAGAATATCCAGGCGCCCGTGCTGGCTGCGGATGGTCTGGAATGCAAGAAGAATGTCGTCAACCCGGCCGACGTGGCATGCAAGCGCCTGCGCGCTCCCGCCGGCCGACCGGATCCCGCCGACCACACCTTCACAGTCCTCCAGCTTGCGGCTCGAGACAATCACATGCGCGCCCTGCTCGGCGAGCAGCTTCGCAATTTCCTCGCCAATGCCGCGGCTCGCACCGGTCACGAGCGCAATCTTTCCCGTCAGATCAAATAAATTCGTCGTCACAACTGTCTCCAATATTCGGGGTCACCTGAATCCTGCCGATTCCTCACACACGCCACCAACGCGTGCACATCCCGTCCGCATCAAAGGTCAACGAAGATCAACGCCCATCTGCGCGAGCGTACCGGCCATCTCACCAACCTGGCGCGCCTTGTCGCTCGACGCATTGCCGTCCAGCGCCCGCTTCTTGACGCCCTGCGCGATCGCTGCGAGCCGGAAGAAGCTGAACGCCAGGTAGAAGTTCCAGTCTGCGATTGACGAAATCCCGCGACGCCGGCAGTAGCGCTCAACCAGGGCAGGTTCGTCGGGAATGCCCAGTGAGTTGCGATTCAGCCCGCTGAGCCCGGTGATATACCCTTCAGGGGGCAGCCGCAGGCACATGCAGAAGTACGCTAGGTCTGCCAGCGGATTGCCGAGCGTTGACAATTCCCAGTCGAGAATCGCGCGGACTGTTGGCGCGTTTTGCTCGAATATGAGGTTATCGAGGCGAAAATCGCCGTGCACCAGCGACGGTCGATCCGATTCGGCAGGACAATGCGCGGGCAGCCACTCGATCAAGGCGTCCACCGCCGGCAGCGTCCCGGTCTCCGCGGCGCGATACTGCTTGGTCCATACACCGATCTGACGCTCGAAATAGTTGCCGCTGCGGCCATAGTCCGACAGCCCGACCGCATCAACGTCCACGTCATGCAGGACTGCCATCGTTTCGATCAGCGATTCATAAAGCGAGCCGCGCTCGCTGGCCGCCATTTCTGGCAGCGCCGGATTCCAGAAAATGCGCCCTTCCTTGTAGCTCATCACGTAGAACAGGCTGCCGATCACATCGCGATCTTCGCAAAGATGCAACGCTCGGGCGACCGGCACCGGTGTATTTGCAAGTGCGGCCAGCACGCGGAATTCACGGTCGACGGCATGCGCCGATTTCAGCAACGTTCCCGGCGGCTGCCGGCGTAGCACGTAGCGGCCGCTGCGCGCGTGCAGCAGGAACGTCGGATTCGACTGCCCACCGGCGAATTTCTCCACGGTCATGGGGCCTTCGAAACCCGGCACGTGCGACGCGAGGTAGTGGGAGAGTTTGTCGGCGTCGAAATAAAGGTTATCGTTCATGAGGTGCAAAACATCCTGAAACGGGGTCAACCATAGGTGACGAATTCGCGGCGCTCGGGGCGATCGAGGTGAGGCACGTAATTGAAGCTGGCTAGCGACATCGCATCAGCGTTGAAGAAATACTGGCAGACGCTGCTGTTTCGGATCTGCATGTCGCTCAGTGCCTTGCGCGAGCGCGCTCCATGCCGGGTTGTCGTCACGCGCCGCCCGATAGAGCGCATCGAAGTCATATTCATTCAGTCCGGCATGTTGCGTCATCTCGACGACAGGACTGCCCAATCCTTCAAGAATCGCATCCGCCGTCTGCCGATGGCGCCGCATCGTGCCAATGACGACGCGATCGAAACACAGTTTGGAATCGGCAAAGTATTCGCCAAGCCAACGCGCCTGGCGCGTTCCGATGTCTGAGAGCCGGTCATAGTTCTCGGCGCCGAAGGACGCCTGGCCATGCCGTATCAAATGGAGTTCTGCCATGCGATCCCTCAAAAGTCCTGATCGACAGCATACTCAGCTCGATATCATTCCAAAAATTTATTATTGTGATTACGTGTCATAAAATATGGTGATAACACTAACCCGCTATGCGCTCGTCTCTCCCATCAGGCGGGTGACCTGTTCTCGCAACCAGCGATGCGCCGGATCTTCAGCGGCACTGCGGTGCCAGTAACAGCGCGACTCAATCTCGGGCAGGTCGAACGGCAGCTCGAGGATGCGGGCATCGTAGCGTTGCAGCAGCATGAGCGGTGCGGTCAGCACGAGGTCCGTACGCATTGCGATCAACGGTGCAACCAGGTAGTGCTGCACGCGCGTCAGGATCGTTCGCCTGACGCCGAGCTTGTTGAGTTCGGCGTCGACGAGCCCCGGGCCTTGCCGCCGGCTCGAGACGTGGATATGGCCGAGCCTGAGGTAATCGTCCATCGACAGTTTCTTGCGTGCGAACGGTTGATCGTGGCGCAGCATGCATGCATATCGATCCCGGCCCAGCGGCGCCTGTTCGAGGTGAGGGTCATCGATCAGAGGGGCGTCGATGGCGAGATTCACGGCGCCGTTGGCCAGCGCGTCCGGAATGTTGCTTCGGGGAGTGAAGTAGCTTTCAATACGGATGCCCGGGGCCTGCCGCTGCAACACCTCTTCCAGCCCGGGCAGCAACAGCGCTTCGGTCAGGTCTGTCATGCTGAGCCGGAACACGCGTTCAGAAGCTGCCGGGTCGAACTGCTCGCCCGCGTGCGCGCTCGAGTCAAGCAGCTGCAGCGCTTCGCGCACCCGCCCAATGATGTTCTCCGTGAGGGGCGTCGGCACCATGCCGGTCGAGGTGCTGACAAATAGCGGATCGTTGAGCGATTTGCGCATGCGCGCCAGCGCATTGCTGACGGCGGGTTGCGTGATGAAGAGCATCTCCGCGGCGCGCGTGAGATTGCGCGTCCTGTAGATCGCCTCGAAAACGACGAACAGATTCAGATCGATCTTTGACAAAGGCACGATGGCATTTCCTGATCGACGCTGCCGGACCCTGGTGGCGCGGTTCGCGACCACCTTTCTCTTGCAGTCCTTGCGCCGGCGCGGCATCGCCGCGCCGCATGGCGCCTTAGCTCGTTTCCGCGTGCAGCATCTCGGAACAGGCTTCGCTGGCGACCAGCTCGCGAATGTTGTTGGCAAAGCGCTGCAAAGCATGCAGGGATCCGTACACGCTCTTGTACTCTTCACGGCCGATCCGGCCTTCGAGCACGAGCAGCATACCCGAGTCGTTCGCAATCTTTTCGATATCCATCGCAACCTCCACTCAAATGTCGACGCATGCGCCGGCTTTCCTTACCCGGCCTACAGACAAGCTCGCATTGCCGGCCGCCGCGGCTCGGGAGGAAACACGCACCACGATCCGTCGTCGTGGCGGAAAAAGAAAATCGCCAGGGCTCCCGACGCCCGAAGCGACTCCACACGTACACATCGCATAGACCGCGACTTCGCGTAATTCATCCGGGTCAAACTGATCGGCGAAGCCGGCGTGGGGGCAAGCCATTTCTCGATCAGGCTTCGCAAAGACTCTACGTTGCTGCTCATTTCCTACTCCTTTACCTTCAGCACCCACGGCCGGCGATCTACCGGGCTCCTGCCATCAGCGTCCGTGCCCGACACACCGCCTATATGAAACGTTACTAAACATAGGTCATGATACAAAATAATGGCGAACAAAATAGACAGGGGATACCCTGTCTTTTCTGGCCGCCGTGGTGGCATTCCGGTTGCTAGCCGTTTCTTACGTCCGACGATTCCTCCAGCACGAGGAAGATGGCGGTCTCCATGAAACTCGCGTCGAGCGCCTTGGCATTATCAGCGCCCGAAACCCTGGTCGCCCAAGCTCAGGTCGCTGTGCCGCATGCCTGCGAGCGGACCTCGAAGACTGCAATCGCACACCGCTGGGCGGCGACCTGGTCCTCCAGCGAGAGCGCCGCTTGCGCGGCCTGCTCGACCACGGCAGCATTGTTGCGGAGCACCTGATCCATGCGATTCACCGCATCGTTCACCTGCCCGATCCCGCTGCGCTGTTCTTCTGAAGCTTCGAAGATGCTGTCGTTGATTTCGACCACGCGCTGGATCGCACGCCGAACGTCCTCCATGGCACGTGCCACCCGGTCGGTATGTGCGGCCCCGCCCGAGATGGACTCGACCGAGTTGCTGATCAGCACCTCGATTTCCTTCGCCGCATTAGCCGCCCGTTGCGCGAGGCTGCGCACCTCCCCTGCGACGACAGCGAACCCCCTGCCGTGCTCACCGGCACGCGCCGCCTCGACGGCGGCGTTCAGCGCAAGAATATTGGTCTGAAACGCGATCCCTTCGATCAGCGCGGTGATTTCCACGATCTTCGCCGAGCTGGCCGAAATCGTGCCCATCGTGCCGCGCATCTGCTCGACCGCCGCCGCGCTCGTATCGGCCGCGAGCGACGCCGCGTTGGCAAACTCCGCAGCTTTGCGAACATGATCCGCATTGCGTTGAACCGACAGGATCAGGTCGCCCATGCTCGCCGCAGTTTCCTCAAGCGAGGAAGCCTGCCGCCTCGAGCCAGACGATAGGTCCGCGCTGCCTTCCGCTATCTGGCTCGATGCACGCTGGATCGCATCGCTCGACCCCTTGATCGTATGCACAACGGTGCGACCGATTGCGTCGGACAACGCGTCGCCGGTTTCAGTCAGTTCGTCGATCGAGAAGGCCGCCATGTCCAGATTGCCGGAGCGAAGCACCTCGACAATGTCGTCGGATTGCGTCCGGAAGGCGGCCAGGACCTTCGCTACCCGGTCGGCCAGTCTAAGCTCATCCGTCGTCGCGATCTTTGCCGGATAGTAGTCACGCCAAGCCACATCGAGCTTCTTCTGCTCCTTGCCGATATCTGCCACGAGATCCGCCGCCCTCTCCTGTTCGTGCAACGCCTGGATGTAACGCATCTGCAGGCGGATCTTCAGCGCCGCCGCTTGCATCGCGGCGAGATCTTCGATCGGCACGGTACTCGCCGAATACATGCTGCCCATGTCGGTGCTGAGCCTTGCGAGACCGCGCAGACCCATGAGACCGATAACCACCATCAGCGCCACGCAGACGCTGAGCGTCAGCATTACCTTGAACCGGATTGTCCCCGCGAAAGCTCCCATACGGCCAGCCTTTGACTTTCGTATTACGAACTATCTGGTTTTGCCGTCCTGCTGCCGCGCCTCTTACTGGCGTTGCCAAGTGACGCTTCAGAGACCGCCGATACGGTCGGCTACGTCAGGCTTTCCTGCTATAGACACTGCACCAGCCCATGCCCGCGACCTGCTTGCCTCCGAACATCGGGCAAGCCGCGAACGCGTCGCTCGGCTTGCCCTGATAGAAGGTGCAATTCCCGCAGATCTGACCGGCCGCGTACTTCGCGTACCTCGCCTTGTCGACCTTGGTCGCGTCGGACTTGTAGCCGAGTGCCCGAGCCGTGGAGTCAGTGTCCGACAACTTTGGCGAATCGGCGAATGCGAGGCGCGAAAGTGCCAGACTCGAAGCGACACCGGCGGTCGTGATCATAAAAGTACGGCGAGATGTTTTCATGCAGGTCGTTACGCCGCCTTAACCATATCCTCGATCACCTTCTTCGCATCACCGAACACCATCATCGTCTTGTCCATGTAGAACAGGTCGTTGTCGAGTCCGGCATAGCCCGCTGCCATCGAACGCTTGTTGACGATCACCGTGCGCGCCTTGTACGCCTCAATGATCGGCATGCCCGCGATCGGCGACTTCGGATCGTTCTTCGCCGCCGGATTCACCACGTCGTTCGCGCCGAGCACCAGCACCACGTCGACCAGGCCGAACTCGCCGTTGATATCGTCCATTTCATAGACCATGTCGTAGGCGACTTCGGCTTCGGCGAGCAGCACGTTCATGTGTCCCGGCATCCGGCCGGCCACCGGGTGAATCGCGTACTTCACCTCGATACCCTTCTCGACGAGCTTGTCGGTCAACTCCTTCAATGCATGCTGCGCGCGCGCCACGGCCAGCCCGTAACCCGGCACGATCACCACGGTTTCGGCATTGCCGAGCATGAAGGCCGCATCGTCGGCCGAACCGGATTTCACCGGACGCTGCTCGGCCGAACCACCTGCGGCCGCCGCGCCCGCCTCGTTGCCGAAGCCGCCCAGAATCACGTTGAAGAACGAGCGGTTCATCGCCCGGCACATGATGTACGACAGGATCGCACCGGATGAGCCGACCAGCGAACCCGCGATGATCAGCATCGGATTGTTCAGCGAGAAGCCGATGCCCGCCGCCGCCCAGCCCGAGTACGAGTTGAGCATGGACACCACCACCGGCATGTCCGCACCGCCGATCGGAATGATGATCAGCACGCCGAGCACGAACGCGATCAGCGTCATGATGATGAACGGCAGCCACGACTGCGTGAGGAAGAACAGAATGCCGAAGCCGAGCATCGCCAGTGCCAGCATCAGGTTGATCGGATGCTGGCCGCCGTACACGACCGGCGCGCCCTGAAACA
The DNA here is from genome assembly GCF_014397655.1 of Paraburkholderia sp. UCT31. Taxonomy (NCBI): domain Bacteria; kingdom Pseudomonadati; phylum Pseudomonadota; class Betaproteobacteria; order Burkholderiales; family Burkholderiaceae; genus Paraburkholderia; species Paraburkholderia sp. UCT31. The sequence goes on along the minus strand of NZ_VZQP01000032.1, from coordinate 87,471 downwards.
GCCGGAACCTGTACTTGCCCGACAGCTTGCCGAACGCGATCACCGAACCCGAGAACGTGATCGCGCCGACGAACGTGCCGATGAACAGCTCGATACGGTTACCGTACGGCAGGAAACCCGGCGCCGTATTCTCCGGATCGACGAGGCCGAACGCGGCCGGCTCCGACACCACCGCATACGCGATACACACGGCCGCGAGACCGATCAGCGAGTGCATGGCCGCGACCAGTTCCGGCATCTTGGTCATCTCGACGCGCGCGGCGACGAACGCGCCCACCGCGCCGCCGACCACCAGCGCGACCAGCAGCAGACCGAGACCCAGAACGAGGTTCGAGCCGAGCCCGTTCGCCTGCTTGATGATCAGCGCGATGGTGGTGAGGATCGCGATCGCCATCCCGGCCATGCCGAAGGTATTGCCGATGCGCGCCGTCTTCGGATTCGACAGCCCTTTAAGCGCCTGGATGAAGCAGATCGACGCGACCAGATAAAGCAGCGTGACGACGTTCAGACTCATTACGCGTTCTCCCTGGTCGTGGATTGTGCCTTGTCAGCGGGGAGCTTCTTCGGCTCTTTCTTGCGGAACATCTCCAGCATTCGTCGTGTGACGAGAAAGCCGCCGAATACGTTGACTGCCGACAGCGCGACCGCGAGCGTGCCGAAGAACTTGCCGGGCGTGCCCAAAGTCAGGCCCGCGGCGAGCATTGCGCCGACGATCACGATCGCCGAAATCGCGTTGGTCACGGCCATCAGCGGCGTGTGCAGCGCGGGCGTGACGTTCCAGACCACGTGGTAGCCGACGTAAATCGCCAGCACGAAAATGATCAGATTGATGACGGTGTGGTTGACGACTTCCATCGCCGTTCTCCTTTAGTGGTTGCTCAGGCCTTGCGCGTGACTTCGCCGTCACGGGCCAGCAGCGTGGCCGCGACGATGTCGTCCGCGAGATCGATGGTGAGTGTCCCTTCCTTCGTGATGATCAGCTTGAGGAAGTCGAGCAGATTGCGCGCGTATAAAGACGACGCGTCGGCGGGCACCATCGAGGCCAGATTCGTATAGCCGACGATGATCACACCATGTTTCGTGACGACCTGGTCCGCTTCGGTCAGCGGACAGTTGCCGCCGCGCCGGCCTTCATACTCCGCGCCGCGTCCGGCGGCGAGATCCACCAGTACGGAGCCGGGTTTCATCGCCTGCATGGTTTCCACTGAAATCAAGGTCGGCGCGGCGCGGCCCGGAATCAACGCGGTGGAGATCACCACGTCCGCCTGTTTGGCGCGCTCGTGGACCAGCGCCGACTGGCGTTGCAGCCATGAAGGCGGCATCGGCCGCGCATAGCCGCCGACGCCTTGCGCGGCTTCGCGCTCCTCGTCGGTTTCGTAGGGCACGTCGAGAAACTTCGCGCCGAGCGACTCGATCTGCTCTTTCACGGCCGGCCGCACGTCCGACGCCTCGATCACCGCACCCAGACGCTTGGCGGTCGCGATCGCCTGCAAGCCCGCGACGCCAGCGCCGAGAATCAGCACGCGCGCGGCCTTCACGGTGCCGGCCGCGGTCATCAGCATCGGCATGAAGCGCGGATAGAGCGTGGCGGCCAATAAAACCGCCTTGTAGCCCGCAATGTTCGCCTGCGACGACAGCACGTCGAGACTTTGTGCCCGCGTGGTGCGTGGCGCGGCTTCGAGCGCGAAGGCGGTGACACCCGCGGAGGCGAGCTTCGATGAGTTTTCGGTATTGAACGGATCGAGCATGCCGACCAGCACCGCGCCGCGTTTGAGCAACGGCAATTCGGCGTCGGTGGGCGACTGGACCTTCAGGACGAGATCGGCGCCGAACGCGGTCGCCGCGTCGACGATCTCCGCGCCGGCGGCCGTAAAGGCATCGTCAGGAAAGCTGGCGCCGGTGCCGGCGCCGCTCTGGATCGTGACCCGGTGGCCCTGGGTCACATACTTCCTGACCGTTTCGGGCGTCGCGGCGACGCGGGTTTCGTGCGCGCGCGTCTCGGCTGGCACTCCGATGTGCATATACCCTCTTTCGACGTCGTGGGAACGTTTTATTAAATGAAACGAGCCAGATTTGCCGTCACGCGAGACGGCAAATCCGCATCACAGGGACAAGTTGACAATGTCCGCATACGAACTAGCGAGCAGCTACTCTGCGAGCACCGTTTCCGACGAACAACTGACGTGGACGACCAATCTTCTGTTCCGGATCGGCGATCATTTCGTTCCACTGCGCAATCCAGCCGACCGTACGTGCCATCGCGAAGATACACGTGAACATCGCCGTCGGGATGCCCAGTGCACGTTGCACGATGCCCGAGTAGAAGTCGACGTTCGGGTACAGCTTGCGCGACACGAAATATTCGTCTTCGAGCGCGATCTTTTCCAGCGCCATCGCGAGCTTGAACAGCGGGTCGTCGTGCAGGCCCAGCTCTTCGAGCACTTCGTGGCAGGTTTCGCGCATCAGCTTCGCGCGCGGATCGTAGTTCTTGTACACGCGGTGGCCGAAGCCCATCAGCTTCACGCCCGAATTCTTGTCCTTCACCTTCGCGATGAAGTCGGGAATGTTATCGACCGAGCCGATTTCTTCCAGCATGTTCAGCGCGGCTTCGTTCGCGCCGCCGTGCGCCGGGCCCCACAGACACGCGATACCCGCCGCGATACACGCGAACGGATTCGCGCCCGACGAACCGGCGAGCCGCACGGTCGACGTCGACGCGTTCTGCTCGTGGTCCGCGTGCAGGATCAGGATACGGTCGAGCGCGCGCACCAGCACGTCGTTGACCTCGTACTCTTCGCACGGGTTCGAGAACATCATGCGCATGAAGTTCGCGCTGTACGGCAGGTCGTTCTTCGGATACACGAACGGCTGGCCGATGCTGTACTTGTACGCCATCGCGACCAGCGTGGGCAGCTTCGCGATCATACGGATCGCCGACACTTCGCGGTGACGCGGGTTATTGATGTCGAGCGAGTCGTGATAGAACGCGGACAGCGCGCCGACCGCGGCGACCAGAATTGCCATCGGATGCGCGTCGCGGCGGAAGCCGCGGAAGAAGAACTGCATCTGCTCGTGCACCATCGTGTGGTTCGTGACCGTCTTCACGAATTCGGCCTTCTGCTGCGCGTTCGGCAGTTCGCCCTTCAGCAGCAGGTAGCAGGTTTCGAGGAAGTCGGCGTTCTGCGCGAGGTTGTCGATCGGGTAGCCGCGGTACAGCAGCTCGCCCTTGTCGCCGTCGATGTAGGTAATCGCCGAATTGCAAGCCGCCGTCGACATGAAGCCCGGGTCGTACGTGAACTTGCCGGTCTGGCCGTACAGTTTGCGAATGTCGATCACATCCGGGCCAAGCGTGCCCTTGTAAATCGGCATTTCGACGCTCGGCGAATTGTCACTGAAGGACAACGTCGCCTTGATCGCTAAGTGTTCCATATCTATTTGGTTTTCCAAAATAATAAGGTCGAGTTCCAGTACCTGTCGGACGATCGAAAACGACAAGCCACGGCCGGGTCCTCTTCGACAACCCCGCCACATATCGCGCAGCCTGCCAGGCTGGCGGCCCACAATAAGTGCAGTTCGCTCGTCGACACGCTGCTCAGTCGTAGCCGTAGACACCTTGTCCGGTCTTTCGACCAAGCCGGCCGGCGGCCACGAATTCGCGCAGCAGCGGGCACGCGCGGTACTTCGGGTCACCGAAATCCTTCGCGAATACATCTAGCACGGACAGGCAGACATCGAGCCCCACGAGGTCTGCGAGAGCTAGCGGGCCGATCGGGTGGTTCGCGCCAAGACGCATGCCGGCGTCGATCTCTTCCGCCGTCGCAACGCCCTCTGCAAGCACGAAGAACGCTTCGTTGATCATCGGCACCAGAATCCGGTTGACCACAAAACCTGGGGCGTTCCTGACGCAGATCGGCGACTTGCCAAACCGCGTCGTCAGTTCGCGGATCGCCTGCACAGTGGCATCGTTCGTCTGCAAGCCACGGATGATCTCCACCAGCGGCATCAGCGGTACCGGGTTAAAGAAATGCATACCAACGAAGCGGGAAGCATCTGACAGCGTAGATGCAAGCGCCGTGATGGAGATCGACGAGGTGTTGGATGCGATGATCGAGTCGGCACGAGCTGAGGCTTCGATCTGTTTCAGGATGCGCACCTTCAGTTCGGTGCTTTCCGTGGCGGCCTCGATCACGAGATCGACGTTCGCAAGGCGCTGATAGTCGGTCGAGGTCTCGATGCGGGCGAGCGCCGCGTCGCGCGTGGCTGCATCTATTTTTCCTTTCGCGACGAGCCGCTCGAGGCTGGACGTAAGCGTCGCCATTCCCTTCACCAACGCCGCCTCGGCAAGATCGATCATCATGACCTTCAGTCCGGACACCGCGGCAGTCTGGGCAATGCCATTGCCCATGGTGCCCGCGCCGACGATTCCTACCGTTTCAATTGCCATATCTGTCGTCTCCTGCAAGTTCTCGTGTGCCGTTCACTGAAGGTTCTCGAAGATGGCGGCGATGCCCTGGCCGCCGCCGATGCACATCGTCACGAGCGCGTAGCGCCCATGGATGCGCTGCAGTTCGTAAAGCGCCTTGACCGTGATCAGCGCGCCTGTCGCGCCGATCGGATGGCCGAGCGAGATGCCCGAGCCGTTCGGATTGACTTTAGCTGCATCGAGCTGCAACTCCTGCGCCACCGCACACGCCTGCGCGGCAAACGCCTCGTTCGCCTCGATGACATCAAGGTCACCGATAGTGAGGCCGGCCCGCTCCAGCGCGATGCGCGTGGCAGGCACCGGGCCGATGCCCATATAACGCGGATCGACTCCCGCATGCGCGTACGACACCAGGCGTGCCATCGGTTTGCGTCCGAGCGCTTCAGCCTCCTTGCGCTCCATCATCAGGACCGCTGCCGCCGCGTCGTTGATCCCGGAGGCGTTGCCAGCCGTCACCGTGCCGCTCTCTTTCTGGAACACCGGGCGCAGCCCGGTGAGTTCCGGCAGATCGACGTCCTGACGCACATGCTCGTCGGTATCGAACACGACCTCCTTGCCTTTGACTTTCCGCGTTATCGGGAGGATCTGTTCCTTGAAGCGTCCCTCGGCGATCGCGCGGGTGGCCCGGCGGTGCGATTCCAGCGCCAGTGCGTCTTGCTGGTCACGGGTGATGCCGTACTTCTGCGCGACGTTCTCCGCGGTAACCCCCATCGGCACAGTATGGAATGGATCGTTCAGCGCGCCGAGCATCATGTCGATCAGACGGGCGTCGCCCATGCGCGCACCGAAGCGCGCGTCGGGCGTCACATACGGGGCGCGGCTCATGTTCTCCGCGCCGCCGCCGATCGCTACATCCGCGTCGCCGAGCAGAATGGTTTGCGCAGCAGAGACGATCGCCTGCAGGCCCGACCCGCAAAGCCGGTTGACGGTAAAGGCCGGCGTCGCTTCGGAGACCCCGCCGTTAAGCGCGGCGACCCGCGCCAGATAGAGGTCTTTGGGCTCGGTCGCGATCACGTTTCCGAACACGACGTGGCCGACCTGGTCGCCTGCGAGCTGCGCGCGCGCCAGCACCTCGCGCACGACGATCGCGCCGAGCTCAGTCGGTGGCAGATCCTTCAGACTGCCGCCGAATTTCCCGACGGCCGTGCGGACACCACTGACAACAACGACTTCCCTCTGCATCACTTACTCCTTGAATTGGTTGCTGTGGCCTTCTTGAAACGAAGCGCTGTCGGCCGATCACATATTCGGATAATTCGGACCGCCGCCGCCTTCAGGCGTCACCCACACGATGTTCTGCGTCGGGTCCTTGATATCGCACGTCTTGCAATGCACGCAGTTCTGCGCGTTGATCACGAGGCGTTCGCTGCCGTCGTCGTTCCTGACGAGCTCGTAGACGGCAGCCGGGCAGTAGCGTGACTCGGGGCCGGCATAGGTCTGCCAGTTCACATTCACCGGCACTGAAGGGTCTTTCAGCGTCAGGTGAGCCGGCTGATTCTCTTCGTGGTTGGTGTTCGAAATGAACACGGAAGACAATCGGTCGAAGGTCAGCTTGCCATCTGGCTTCGGATACGTGATCTGCTTGCACTGCGATGCGGGCTTCAGCATCTCGTGATCGGAATGCTGGTGATGCAGTGTCCAAGGCACATTGCCGCCCAGCAGCTTCTGCTCGATGCCGACCATCAGCGTGCCGAGGTACAGGCCCTTGCTCATCCACTGCTTGAAGTTGCGCGCACGGTGCAATTCCGTGTGAAGCCACGAGGTCTTGAACGACTCCGGATAGGCCGTCAGTTCATCGCTGGTGCGGCCTGCCTGCACGGCTTCAAAAGCAGCCTCAGCCGCCAGCATGCCGGTCTTGATCGCCGCATGCGAGCCCTTGATCCGCGATGCGTTCAGGAAACCCGCATCGTCGCCCACCAGCGCGCCGCCTGGGAACACCAGCTTCGGCAGCGACAGCAGGCCACCCGCGGTGATCGCCCGCGCGCCGTACGACACCCGCTTGCCGCCTTCCAGAATCGCGCGGATCGCCGGATGGGTCTTGTAGCGCTGGAATTCCTCGAACGGCGACAGATACGGATTCGAATAGCCGAGGCCGACCACGAAGCCCACCACCACCTGGTTGTTGTCCATGTGATAGAGGAACGAGCCGCCATACGTGTCGTTTTCGAGCGGCCAGCCGGCCGTGTGCATCACCAGACCCGGCTTGTGCCTGGCGGGATCGATCTCCCACAGTTCCTTGATGCCGATGCCGTACACCTGCGGATCGACGCCGTCGCGCAGCTTGAACTTCTCGTTCAGCTGGCGGCCGAGGTGGCCGCGCGCGCCTTCGCAGAACAGCGTGTACTTCGCGTGCAGCTCCATGCCGAGCTGGAAGTTCCCGGTCGGTTCGCCGTCCTTGCCGATGCCGAGGTTGCCGGTCGCGACGCCTTTGACCGAACCATCGTCGTTGTACAGCACTTCGGCCGCCGGAAAGCCCGGGAATATCTCGACGCCGAGCGCCTCGGCCTGCTGACCCAGCCAGCGCGTCACGTTCGCGAGGCTGATCACGTAGTTGCCGTGGTTCTTGAAATTGTCCGGCAGCGCCCAGGTCGGCACGCTCTTCGAACCGGTTTCCGTCAGGAACAGGAATCTGTCTTCGGTCACGTCCACCGTCAGCGGCGCGCCTTTTTCCTTCCAGTCGGGAATCAGTTCGGTGATCGCACGCGGGTCCATCACCGCGCCCGAGAGGATATGCGCCCCGATCTCCGAGCCTTTTTCCAGTACGCACACGCCAAGCTCGACGCCCTTCTCCGCGGCCAGCTGCTTCAGCCGGATCGCCGCGGACAGCCCAGCCGGGCCGCCGCCGACGACCACGACGTCGTATTCCATCGACTCGCGTGGACCGTATTGCTCGATGAGGCGAGCTTCAGTCATGATCCCCCCTTGCATCAGAACTGGTCTTCCGTCAGCGCCAGCACGCCCACGTCATCCTGCGCGCCGACGATGGCCGCTTCCAACGCGAGTGCCTGCGGCAGGACCTGCGTCGCGAAACAGTGTGCCGTCGCGATCTTCGCGTCGCAGAACGACGGATCGTCGCTGCGCTTCTCCGTGGCCACCAGTAGCGCCCGGGCGAACTGCCAGCCAGCCAGCACGATGCCGGCCAGCTTCAGATACGACACACTGCCGGCAAACACCACGTTCGGTTCCTGCTGGGCTCGGGCGAGCACAAACTCGACGACGTTCGCCAGCGCAACGCGACCCGCCGCAAGATGACGGTAAAGCACCTGGAACGCTGGACTGGACTCGTACGAGGCATGCTCCCACAACGCCGCAAGCGTTTCGTCAATCTGCTCAATCAACACCTTGGCGACCGCGCCGCCGTCGCGGAGCGTCTTGCGTCCGACCAGGTCGTTCGCCTGGATCGCGGTCGTACCTTCGTAGATCGTCAGAATGCGTGCGTCGCGGTAGTACTGCGCGGCGCCAGTCTCTTCGATGAAACCCATCCCGCCATGCACCTGTACGCCCAGGCTCGCGACGTCGATCGACAGCTCCGTACTCCAACCCTTCACGACCGGCACCAGATATTCGTAGATCGCCTGATGGTCGGCTCGCACCGCCTCGTCGGCGTGACGATGCGCGATGTCGCTGTGCGCAGCAGCGACGTAGGCGAGCGCACGGGCTCCTTCCGTCAACGCGCGCATCGTCGCGAGCATGCGGCGCACGTCGGGATGCTGAATAATCGCCACTGACTGTTTAGCCGAACCGTCAACCGGCCGGCTCTGCACGCGCTCCTTCGCATAGGCAACGGCTTTCTGGTACGCGCGATCGGCAACAGCGATGCCCTGCACGCCGACACCGAAGCGCGCCGCGTTCATCATGATGAACATGTACTCGAGCCCGCGGTTGGCCTCGCCGATCAGGTAACCGATTGCGCCTCCGTGATCACCAAATTGCAACACCGCAGTGGGGCTCGCCTTGATGCCCAGCTTGTGTTCGATCGACACGCACTGCACGTCGTTGCGCGCGCCAGGCGTGCCGTCGTCGTTGATCATGAACTTCGGGACGATAAAGAGCGAAATACCCCTCACACCTTCCGGCGCGTCCGGTATCCGCGCGAGCACAAGGTGCACGATGTTCCCCGCCATATCGTGCTCGCCCCAGGTGATGAAGATCTTCGTTCCGAAAATGCGGTATGTGCCGTCGTTGTAGGGTGCAGCGCGTGTGCGCACGAGCGCGAGATCGGAACCGGCCTGCGGTTCAGTGAGGTTCATCGTACCGGTCCACTCGCCAGAGATCAGCTTCGGCACGTAGCGTTGCTTCTGCTCCTCGCTGCCCGCGGTCAATAGCGCCTCGATCGCGCCGTCGGTCAACAACGGACACAGCGCAAGCGACAGGTTCGCGGCATTCAGCATTTCGATGCACGGTGTGGCAAGCAGTTTCGGCAACCCTTGGCCGCCATATTCGATGGGGTGAACGACACCCTGCCAGCCGCCCTCGGCGAACTGCTTAAATGCTTCCTTGAAGCCTGGCGAGGCGGTGACCGCCCCATCCGTCCAGCTGCTCGGGTTCCTGTCTCCTTCGACATTCAGTGGCGCCAGCACGTCCGCATTAAAGCGGGCGGCTTCTTCGAGGACTGCCTGCGCAGTTTCAACTGTCGCGTCCTCGAAGCCGGGCAGCGTCGACACGTGTTCGAGACCTGCAAGTTCATTAATGGCGAACAGCATGTCCTTGACGGGCGCGGAATAGCTCATCCTGTGTCTTCCCAATGGTGGAATTTAAAGGGGTGCCATGACACTGGAACGCCAGGTCCTGCACGGCAACGATTGACGGACATCGTAGCCTCGAACATGGCGAATCCGGCTGACCGAACCGGACCATCTATTGACAAAGTCGGCCACGGAATACGAGCAATCCGGTCGTGTAGCCGTGGAGCGGCGCGTTTTTCACGGCCGATGCGCGACAACACCGGCCCTTCGTGCAGGCCCGGTGTTGTCAATGGAATCAGGTGCCGCGGCGGTACGCACCAGGTGTGCTGCCCGTCCAGTGCCGAAAGGCCCGATGGAAGGCGGTCGGATCATCGAAGCCGATATCCCCGGCAATCGCAGCGATCGCGTCCTCGGTTCCCGTGAGACGTTGAATCGCGATATCCCGTCGCAATTCGTTCTTCAGCGTCTGAAACGCCGCACCCTCGGCCGCAAGATGGCGGCACAACGTCCGCACCGAGCAGTGCAGGCCTCGCGCGGCTTCCTCGATTGACGGCATGTCGGGTAACCGGGAGGCCAGATATTCCCTGACGCGGTGGCTCGTGAGCTGTTCGTCGAACGCCACAAAGATCCAGTCTTCGGGCGCCCGCGCGAGAAACTTACGCAGGTTCGCCTTGCGCTGACGAATCGGCATGTCGAAGAAAGACGCGCTGAACTGCATCAACGTCTGTTCACAGTCGAACTGGACAGGTCCAGGAAAGAGGTAGAGATATTCATGCGCATGCGGTGGACGCGGAAACGCAAAGCGGACTTGCAGCAGCGGAATCTTCTGGCCGACGAGCCAGGACGCCACGCCGTGCGCGAGTTTCAGCATCAGTTCCTGACCAAGGACGCTGACGGCCGGTACGGTAGCGCCAGGTGGATGCATAGCCGTGATCGAACAGGACTCTTAAAAAGCAGTGAAGGTAACAAATGGCACTATCAACTGTTCATTAGCAGAATGCAATGGCAAGCGACTTCGGCCGCCTCTCGGCATCCGACGCACTCTGTGCATTGATAGTCTAGCTGCGAGATGAGGTGAATTGCGCAGCGAAGACTTCGTTGCCAGCTTGACTGTTTCTTCACGAAATTCCTTCGCATACGACCTCGGGCATTCGGTTCATCAATGCCTCCATTGCTCAATTCTACGGAATGTTGGCGTCCACTTTATTCAGCCAACCTCTCGGAGTTACCACCTCGTAGACCAACATCCTGCCTATCCTTCGCCGACGGATTCCAGGCCACCGCAACATGAACCCGACTCGCACGCGCCGATCAATTGTGCGTGGGGGCGCGCAATAATGTGCGGCATGCGCGCCCTTTTCATGAGCACTGCCTCCAAGCAATCAAGCCTTTTGCTATAGCCACGACATCAACCCATGGCCGCTGCGCGATCCGTCAGTCGTCCGCGTGGAAAACCGTCGGTATGATATCGGTGAAGTTTTTCACGTCGCCGATCACTTCGGCAGCTTTGGCGGAGGAAAGGGCCATATCGATCCCCATCTGATCGCTGAAACTATCGGGATTGCTTACATCGCTGGGAAATGCTTTGGCGTCGCTCTGGGCTGAACCCGAGCGATGCCTTAGGTGGTTGCGCCAACGCCATGCAAGCGTGCCGGTAACGTCCGTGCGCGGCGGAGCAACTGCCAGCCGAACAACAACATCCACAGCGGCAGAACCAGCACCACGACCATTTCACTGGCATTCGAAAGCGCGTCGAGATCCGGAAAAAAGCCGAACACGAAAAACAAGCCGAAAGCCCAGCCGACGATCTTCAACAGAATCGCTCCCTTCCAGCCCGCGCTCTTGAGCAGTTTGGCCGCAATCAACGTCCAGAAAAGCACGAGGGGGCCTTCGATCCACCAGAGCCCGTTTTGCGTCCCATTGGCTATCGCTGTCCATACTGCCGCCGCTGCGCCTCTCGTGGCATCGTCCCCGCCCGCATACAGATGTGCCAGCGGGTGAAGGATTGCAAACTGCATAACTGCGCCTGTCACGCCCACCATGACATACAGCACGACTGCCATTGCCACCATGTTGCCGAGCGCGCCCAACTCCTCACGAAATACGTGCACGAAGTATCCGCCGATGACGAGGAACGGCAGGTAGAAGCCAAGCATGTCGGCAACCATGCACCAGCGGAACAGGTCGCGGATATCCGGTGGCAATGCCAGCATCGATGCACCATGCAGCACCATGTCCGCATCCGGGCCCGTCACCACGACAGACAATCCAACATTCGCGTACGCCAGAATGCCGCCGATGATGGCACTCCAAGCCGTAAAGCGCATTACCTTGCGCGAGGTCTGATTCATCATAGTCTCCAGGATAAAACCTTCAGCGCCGCCCGCGCATAACTCCCGGTTGTCGCGGACCGCGGCAACAGCAACGTTTTTCATTCAATTGCAATAGGGAGTAGCGTTCTTCGAAGCCACGCTCCCGCTTCGAACACGCTCAAGGGCGCAGTAGCCGTAATAGATCGCCGGCATGAAGTAGGCCCACGTACACAGCGCAAGCGTGTAAAAATTGAGCACGACGTTGGTTTCCTCACCAGGAATCTTGTAGAAATCGTAGATGCCGGCAATCGCGAGCGACGTCACCAGCGCCACTGCCACGCCCAGCGCCTCAAGCATCGCGCCGACGTTCAGCAATCGCACGATGAAATAAGCGAGATAGATCGACAGCCAGATCCACATCGCCAGATAGTAATAGGGCAAAACGCCAGCGATGAAATCCGCTCCCACAAGGACGAATGTGAGCGCAAACGAGGCGACGAATGCCGCGACGTCCTGGCGAATTGACGGCTTGTAGCCATGCGTAATCGCCATCATGCCCGCGACGGCGATGATGGGCATGCCGAATCCGCGAGAGAACGCATCGAAGAAGTGCGCTACCTCATAGGAAACTGCATTGCCAGTGGCAAAGAATCCGATGGCGTTCGTCGCGGAGATACCGACAATCCACATCTCCAGCCCGAGAAGATAGTTTCGTTTCTTAACGATCTTCCGGCCGTAGAAAAATGAGCTCAATGCCAGCAAAGCACTAGAGAGCATAAGAACTAAAGATCTGAGGTCCATGACTAAACTCCTAACTCAGGTTGCATCTGATTGGTCATTTTTTCTTCGGATCGAGACTTGCCAGATAGCTCGCGATAGCCTTGCGGTCTTCCGGTGAAAAGCCTTGCGACAGGCTTTTCATTACGCCGGTGGGTTCGCTTCGGGTGCCGGAAGCGAACTCGTCGAACTGCGCGAGCAGATAGTCATATCCCTGACCAGCCAAACGCGGAAACTGCTCGTGGCCCATCAATTGGGAACCGTGACATGCGACACAGTTGCCCGCAGCCACCAGGTGCTGTCCCTTCTCGCGCAGTTGCTGATCCGGCTTGAAGTAGCGATTCGCGACAGGGGTCGCACCGGCGAAATACTCAGCGAGGGATTTGATCTGCGGATCGCTCATCGTCATCGCGAGAGGTCCCATGTTCGGATTGCGCCGCGCCTCACTGGCGAAATTGTGGAGCTGGGTTTCCAGGTAGGGGGCCGGTTGGCCCGCCAGGCTCGGATAGCCCTGATGAAGCGAATTGCCCTTGACGCCGTGACACACAGTGCAGGTGTCGGTCACGTGCGGCCAGGGGCCGCCGTCGGCGAGATAGGCTGCTGTCGAAGTAGTGATATAGCCCTGAAGCCTGTAGAGACCTAGCAGATCAGAACCGAAAACGGCCAGCAGCAGGACGATAACCAGAGGAATGCCTGTCAATAGGTATTTTTTCATCGCTGCCCTCTTACGCCCGACGCAGGGCATTCAGTGCCTGAAGCGCGCCATGATGGCCGGAGCGCACGGCGCCATCCATGTAGCCGGCCCAGATATTTGCCGTCTCCGTCCCCGACCAGATCAGCTTGCCGCACGACGGGTGCAGCGCTTCTCCGTGGGCGCTCCAGAAGCCCGGCGGAATGGCGGAAATACAGGTAATGGTCCAGGGATCGACCCGGCTCCAGTCCTGATCGTGGTAGGCGATGGGAGACAGCGCATCGTCGCCCCATGCCTGCGCGTAGAGTTGCTTGTGCATGGCCATTGCCGCGTCCCGCTCCGAGGGGACCATCCCATTCTCGACGAACGCGTTGATCACCCCGATCTCCCCAGCGGGCGGGGAGTTGTCGAAGGCCCACAGGATGGGGCCATTGACCTGGAAGATGCTGCCGTTCATGCCCTTGTCGCGCCAGAACGGGCGGCGATAGACCATGGCCGTCTTCCGTGCAGGGGAATGCGCGGGCCATGCGCGCTGCAAGGCCGCGCGCTTGTCGGGCAGAGGCGGATCGAACTGCACCTGATGACACAAAGCCGGATGGATGGCCACGACGACGGTCCGTGCCCGCACTTCTCCATGGTCGGTATGCAGGGTGACAACGTCGCCGTCCCATCCGGAAATCTGGCGGACCGGCGTAGACAGTCGTACCTTGTCGCCCAGTTGCTCGGCCATCTTGATGCTGAGGATTTGCGAGCCGCCGACGAAGCGGGTTTCCTGGGCGCTGTGCTTGATGCTGTCGAGCTGCGAATAATCGCAATCCGCCGAATTGATCATCGAAAGGAAATGCAGCAACCCCATCTTCGCCGGCGCCGCGCCGCCCGAAAGAATGCTGCTGGCATTCCATGCCACCTGGTCTTCAGGCTTGATGTCCTGCCTCGCCAGCCAATCGCCGACCGAAAGCTTGTCCAGTTCGCCGACCCTCGAGGACGTCCACGGCGCACCACAAGGTACGTCGCGTGACAGCCTGCCGAGCCTTGCTCCGACCGCCTCGTCGGTGCCGAACGTGCCCTTCAGATCGACTGTCACACGCCCCGCACCGCCCAGAATGACCGTATTGCCGTCGTAGTAGGTTGGGAAAGTCCCGACGCACAGTTCACGCGCGAGATCAGCGACGGCGGTCTGGCCGGGCCCCATCCATTGCCCGCCGACTTCCGAAACGAAGCCACCGGGGATGTTGTAGTTGAGTGTTCGTCCCCCCACACGATCCCGGGCTTCCAGCACCAGAAAGGACTCGCAGCCCGCCTGACGCAGGTCTCGCGCGGCGACCAGTCCGGCCAGCCCCGCTCCAATGATGGCGACGTCGAGAATGCCGTCCGCGCCTGGCGCGCCCTTGGTAACCGCGGCATGCGACTGTCGGGCACCCATGGCGAGCGTGCCAACGGCAGCCGAGGCACTGGCATATTTGAGCCATTGCCTGCGCTGCAGGTTTGCAGCGCCGTCAGGGGAAGATTTTTTTGCCATAGTGCCTCTGTCTACGTGATGAAGGTTCCCGCTCCTTGCGGCTCACCGAAGCCGCTCTGCTCAGGCGCCAGGTTCCAGGTTCCGGGTTTCATATCCGATCGCTACACCCTGCTGCCAGAATCATTCGGAATCCTTTCACATTCATTCGCGCGCCTGGCCGGGAACCGCGAAGTCTGCTGCTCCGTTTATCTGTGTTAGTACAATAAACCAAAGATAGGTCATAATACACACAAACAAAACAGAAAAAAATACAGAGTATTCCCCTGTATCTCGAAGCCTGCTCGCGACATCCCACCTTTTATGCGCTCAGATTAACGACACCAACTCCGGCACCACCTGGAAAAGGTCGCCGACGAGACCGTAATCAGCCACGCTGAAGATGGGCGCTTCTCCGTCCTTGTTGACCGCCACGATTACCTTTGAGTCCTTCATGCCCGCGAGATGCTGGATCGCGCCCGAGATACCCACCGCGATGTACAACTGCGGCGCGACGATCTTGCCGGTCTGGCCGACCTGGAAGTCGTTCGGCACGTAGCCCGCGTCCACGGCTGCGCGCGAGGCGCCCAGCGCGGCGTTTGAGCTTGTCGGCGAGCGGCTCCAGCTCATTCGACTCGATGAAGATCGCGCGATCGGCGCCGTGCGCAGCGTTTCCTGCGCTTGCGCGACACCGGCGGATACCGCGATGACTTCCGTCGCCACGCCTGCTTCCTTCAGGCGAACCGCCTCTTCAACGACGATCTCATCGAACGGGTTCATCGGCATCTTCACGTTGGAGTTAGCACAGCCGCGAGAGCCGCGTGGCTCAATGAGACAGCAGCATTCATGTCGTGCTCCTAATGTAATAATGGATTCGGCGCTTGATTTACGGCAGTGCTCCCACGCGCTAGTCGCGATCCGATAACCCGATCCGGGTGCCATGAAGCCCTGACGCCACGCCGCGACATCGGGTCGACGACATATTTACTCCTTCGTCCACCCGCCCTGGTAGAGCTTTCCTGCCAGCACGCCGAGGCGCAACGTGAGGTGGTAGTTCTCTCCATCTTCGATCAGTGCGGACCGCACATCGCGGAACAGTTTCTCGATCGGGAATTCGCGGGTGGTGCCGTTGCCGCCGAAGAGCTGAAAGGCCTCGTGCGTGATCTTCATCGCTTCCTCGGTCACGCTGACTTTGGCCTGGGCCGTCGCGTAGGGATGGCTCTTCGGAGACAGGCGCGAGAACGCGAGGCTGCGTCGCGCAATGGCCCGCGCCATCTCCAGCCGACGCAGCATCTCGCCCACGCGCAATTGCGTCATCTGGTGATCGATCAACAGCGCCCCGCCCTGCTTACGTTCGTGGCAATACGCCAGTGCGAGTTCGAACGCGGCGCGGGCCACACCCACGAACACCTGGCACATGTGCGTGCCGGCGAACGACCAGGTCGAGGCCAGATTACCGAGATAATCGTCCTGCAATGCAACGGCGAAACGCTTGGGCACCTTCACGTTGTCGAAGTAGATCTCGCCCTGCGGCAGCGAGCGCTGGCCAATCTTGTCGAGCGGCTTGCCGCGCGAGATACCCGGCAGATCGAGCGGAATGATCATGCCCACGCCGTTGGTGAACATGCCATGTTCGCCGGTACCGTAGAAGCCGTCACCGTAGTCTGCAGCCATATACGCAAGAGCCACCTGCGCGACCGAGCCGTTCGAGATCCACGCCGAACTCTGCCCGTTGATGACAATCTCGTCCGTGCCCACCTTCGCCGTGAGGTTGCCGACCGGCTGCTTGCCGCCCGCGCTGATCTCGTCGCGGTAGAGAATCGCGGCATCGGAGCCGCGGTCGGGCTGGGTGTTCATCCAGCAGCCGATCTTGCCGGTGCACATGTCGATCAGCTCCTGATTGCCAACCGACTGCGCCATCATCAACGGAGCGGGCGCCACGCCGATCGAAACGGCAAGCCCAGCATCACCCCAGCCGAGCTCTTCGCCGATCAGCGATTCGATGCGCACCGCCGTGTCTGGGGGAAGCTGCGTGAGAAGTTGCGGATCAAGGCCCAGTTTCGCGCTTTCCATCATGGCGGCCCAGTAAGGCGAACCGGGCGCGATCACTTCCTCCGGCGTCAGGCGGTCGAGCTCGCGGCCGACGGGCTTCAGTACATCGCGTGCGAAACGGTGAACCGTGTCCTGGATCGCACGCTCCTCCTCGCTCATCGGCGTTTCGAAACCGGTCAATCCTGCCAGCGGCAACCCTACGGACTTGTGCAGTCGAATCATTTCGGTACTCCTCCTCTCCTGGATGCATGTCGACCGGACTGCCCGACAATCCGGTCATTTCACTTATAGAACACAAATATAAACATAGGTAACAATACAAAACACTAGCCGAAAAAAAAAGACAGGGTATTCCCCCGTCTTCTTTCTTCGCCCGCATGGCGCTGTGGCTGCTAGGCCGTCTCGGCGTATACCGTCTTCCCCCACACCAGGTTATGCGCGGTCTTGATGAACATAGCCTCAAACCCTCGCATGTATGCGCGCTTGCTGCGCGTGGTGCCCAGATGGAGTGTCATTCCGTCCACCATTGAAATGAGCAATATGGCGATATGTGCACTCTCGGCCGCCCCACGCTCCGGATTCACGGCGCGAATGAGCTGGGCAAATTCGCTTGTCAAGGTGTCGTACCATTCGTCTCGCATCTGTGCGCACTCGGGGTCTGTAGACGCAAACGAAAAGAAATGCCACCACAGCGGGATGTTCTTCGAGTCCTTCGCGTCCCGCAACGACTGATCGAGAATGATGTCGATTTTCGCACGTGGCGAGGCATTGTTCTGGAGCGCCTGTTTCAGAACATCGAGATACGTGTCGATCACCGGCGCCATCACCGCCCGCACGACGTCAGGCCGCGTCGGGAAGTAGTATTGGAGGTTGCTGACACTGATTCCCGCTTTCAGCGCAACGGCACGCAGCGAGAAGTCCATGGGACCATTCTCGAGCAGGAGCTTCCTCGCCACACGAATAATGGCATTGCGCGTACGTATGCCCTGGGCCCGCAGTCCGTCGGGTGCGGTTCCCGTGGAAGGTGCTGCGCTCGACGGGCGCCGCTTACGGGTGCTGGGTTCTTTTGGCACTGTCATCGCTTTCCGTCCTGAGTGAAGTATGACGCCTCGCCGAAGCGAAGCAACGCGGTCACACGAACCGTTCTCTAGGTAAACATGACTATACCTTACACCAGGTTGAACATCCATCCTCATGGCGGGCGCGTGATGCAGCGTTCGTCCTCGCCCAATATCACCTCAATTCGCAGTAGTCGAACATCAAGCGACTCTCCGAATGCCCCAATCGGGGCCTCGAGCGACATGGTCTCCGAAAGCATTCTGTGGCGCTAATCGCATTACGCCCGCTGCGCTTGCGCGGCACGCGCCTTGCCGTTCACACGGTCGTCGAGCACGTTCACCACGCCCAGCGCCCCATTCATGACGCACCATCGCAACGGCTCGGGCAGTGTCGACGGCGTCTTGTGATCCAGCGCCGAAAGGAGCGGATTTTCGGTGCCGCGAATCCGCCCGGCGATCATGTTTCCCACCATGGACTGGGCGGCCACGCCATGCCCGGAGCACCCAGCGCTGTAGAAAATGTTCTGATGCGCGCCCGTTGCCCCGACGACCGGCAGCGCGTCATTGGCAAAGCTGATATAGCCGCTCCAGCATGCCCGCAGCGCGATGCCTTTGAGGGTCGGGAAGCGGTCATGCAGAGCCGTGCGCAGCTCGCGATACGAATCATAGTCGGGTACGTTTGGTGTTTTGGAGCCGTATGGATAGTGGAGGCGCTTGGTCGTCACCACGAGCGTGTTGTTGACGGTCAGGCGATGGCTTTCCATGGTCCAGTGCGCCGTCACGATGCCTTCGCGTCGCAGCCAACCCAACGCCTTGCGCTGAGCATCGGAAAGCGGCTCGGTCTCGATCGCCGAGACCCGTAACGGCACGACCTTGTCTGCAAGCAGGCCGAGTTGCGGCGTATAGGCGTTGGTGGCCAGCATCAGAGCCGGGGCACTCGCACTGCCTCGCGGAGTTTGCACCATGATGACCGGCCCTTCCGTGTAAGACAGCAGCGGCGTGTTCTCGTATATCTTCACGCCTGCCCGCAGAGCCGCGCGCCTGAGCCCCATCACGTACTTGCCGGGATGGAGCGTGCCCCCGCGCGGCACGTAGTTGCCAAACAGGAACGCAGGCGGAATGCCACGCGCACGCATCTCAACCTGATCGAGAAACTCCGACTGAAAGCCCAGCTCGGCGCCGGTTCGCATGTCCTCGCGCACCTTGTCTTCCTGCGCGGGATCGATGCCCGCGCGGATAATGCCCGTCTGGTTATAGTCGCAGTCGATCTCGTGCTCCTTGAGCTTTCCCTCCACGAAGGGGACGGCCTCCTCATAGTAGCGAACGATCTCCCTCCCTTTCTGGTTGCCTATGTCCTTGAGAAAAAGATCGTACTCGAGCGCGAGTGCGCCGGCCAGATAGCCAGCGTTGCGTCCACTTGCACCAAAGCCGGCAAACTCGCGCTCGAGCACGATCACTTTCGCTCCGTGCCTGACCAGTTCCAGCGCAGCCGACAGCCCGGCAAACCCGGCGCCGACGATGATCACATCCGCACTCGTGTCGCCCACGAGTTCCGGCTGTATGTCGCCCGGCCTTTCCACCCAGCCGCCAAGCGCGCGGTACTTCTCCATGTCAGCGGTCATTTTCGCCTCCTCCGCTGGCCCAGCCGATTCGACGCGCGCGCATTGCGTGGCCGCCACTGCCGGCACCACTACGGCTACTGCCGCCGCGCCCTTGAGGAAAGTGCGGCGGTTCACTCCGGAGCGCGAGTCGCCTTGCTGTCCTGCCTGGGTTTCCGTTGTCTCGCTCATGCACGCTCCTTCAAGTCCTGCTCAGAATGTGGACGGCGAGCGCCGCCTCTTCGATACCCTGAAATCCGCCGCCGTTTTCCTGAATTGCGTGCCGCGCGCCGGATACCTGACGCGCGCCCGCTTCGCCGCGCAGTTGAGTCACCAGTTCGTATAGCTGAGCGATTCCCGTCGCACCCAGTGGATGGCCTTTCGATTCGAGGCCGCCGGATGTATTGATTGGAATACGCCCGCCGAGGGTGAACTCGCCGCGCTCGGCTGCGGGGCCGCCCTGGCCGATCGGGACCAGTTGCAGATTTTCAGCCTGGATGATTTCCCCCATTGCCGACGCGTCGTGCACTTCTGCGACATCTATGTCCTCGGGGCCGAGGCCTGCCTGTTGATAGGCCTGCAGCGCGGCGAGCCGGCCGATGTTCTTTTCCGGCTCGTTGGCGCTTCGATGCGTGAAGCTGCGGATCACGCTCGCCGCAATCCGGATGCAACGCTTGTGGTCGGCGCCGATGCGCCGCAGCCCCTCCCTGGTGCAGAGGATCGCCGCTGCCGCACCGTCCGTAACCGGCGCGCACATCGGCAGCGTGATCGGATACGTGATCGGCGGTGCCGCAAGTACTTCGTCGATCGTGAACGGCTGGCGGAACTGCGAATACGGGTTGTGCACCGAATGCAGATGGTTCTTCGACGACACGGCGGCGATCTGGCGTTGCGTGGTGCCGTAGGTCTTCATGTGATACCGGCACAGCGCGGCGTAGACCGACATGAAGCGGCTATAGGGCCGATCGGACTCCGCTCCGGGCGGCGGCTCGATGCCTTCGCCGAGCTTCATCAGCCTGGCGAAGTTTTCGTCGACGCGCGACACGTCCCAGCCCGCCTCGAACAGGGCGAATGACTTCGCCTTGTCCGCGACGTTCATCTTCTCCGCGCCGAGCGCGAGCGCCGCATCGCAGGCGCCCGACCGAAGTGCCTGCGCTGCGAGATGCACCGCGGTGCTGCCCGATGCGCAGGCGTTTTCGACGTTGTAGACCGGAATGCCTTCAATCCCGATCTTGCTGAACACGACCTGCCCCGGAATTGACAGCTGGCCCTGCAGCGGCCCATTGGTGATGCCGGCATAGAAAGCCGCGCCGATCGCCCCAGCATCGCAACCCGCATCCTTCAATGCTCCGCGTAGCGCTTCGCCCGCGAGATCGTCGATGCTGCGCTCGAAGTGCCGGCCGAACACGGTCATTGCAATGCCGGCGATGTAAATGTCGCTCATGGTGTTTTATCTCAACGTTGCTGATTCAGATCCGGCGGGTTTGACCCTGCCAGTACTGCTCGCGCAGATCCTTCTTCAGCACCTTGCCGGCCGTACTGCGAGGCAGTGCCGCGACGAAGTCCACAGTCTTCGGTGCCTTGATCGAGCCGAGCTTCTCCTTGCACAACGCCACGAGATCTTCGGCATTGACGCTCTGACCCGCGTTGAGCTCCACCACCGCCTTCACGGCCTCCCCCCACTTTTCGTCGGGCACACCGATCACCGCGCAATCCTGCACCGCCGGATGAGCCCAGATCACCTGCTCGACTTCGCTCGGATACACGTTGAAGCCGCCGCTGATGATCATGTCCTTCTTGCGGTCGGTGATGTGCAGATACCCTTCGGAATCCAGATGACCGACGTCGCCCGTGTGCAGCCAGCCGTCGATGATCGTTTCCCCAGTCTTCTCCGGCGCCTTGTAGTAGCCCTTCATGACAAGGTCGCCGCGCACGCAGATTTCGCCGGTCTCGCCCTGCGGCAGGATCTCGCCGCGATCGTTCATGATTTCGACGCGGATCAGCGGGTTGGGCCTGCCGACCGACGAGAGCCGGCTGTCCGGCGCAGGCTTGCCGTCGACGAAGTGCTCGGCAGGCGTGAGATAGGAGATGGACGCCGGGGCTTCCGTCTGTCCGTAGCCGCCCGACATAACCGGACCGAACACCACGATCGCGCGCCTGAGCTTCTCCACCGACATCGGCGCGGCGCCATACAGGAAGCACTTGAGCGACGAAAAATCCTGGTCCTCGATGCCGGGGATATCGAGCAGGCGATAGATGACCGTCGGCGGCAGGAAGAACTCCGTGACCCGATGCTTCGCGATCGCCGCGAGAAGAAGCGCCGGCTCCGGCTTGGGCAACACGACCACCGTGCCGCCGCGCGCGGTGCACGGCAGCGAGAGCATTCCCGCAGTATGCGTCATGGGCGCGGCGGCGAGATTCACCGGACGCTCCACGCCATACGGAAACGCCATCATGAACTGCGCGAAGTAGGTTTGAAACGCGCGATGCGTGTTCATCACACCCTTCGGCAAACCCGTCGTTCCACCCGTGGCCGAAAGGGTCACGATGTCGTCCATGTCGTAATCGACGCGCGGCTCTGTCGCAGGTTGCGCCGCGCTCCACTTCTCGAGCGACGGCGCCCACGGCAGATCGGCATCGATACAGACCCAGAGCCTGACCTTGGGCAGACTGGGACGCAGCGCTTCGATCGCCGGTGCGAACGTCTGGTGGAAAAACAGCGCTTCGCAATCGAACGCGTCGAGGAGGTACTGGTTCTCCTGCGGCGCGTTGCGCCCGTTCACCGGGATCCACACCACACCCGCACGCCACAGCGCCAGCGTGCAGGTCCATGCCGTGACGTCGTTGTCGGCCCAGACCGCTGCCTTCGCTTCCTTTTCGAAGCCGGCAGCGAGCAGGCCGTTAGCGATGCGGCACGACAGCGTGTGCACCTCATCGAACGAATAGCTACGCTCGTCCTGGATGTAGGCGATGCCGTTGGGGTTGATGCGCCAACCGCGGTCGAAGAAGTCAATGATTGCCATATCCCGTGTTTCCCTGTCTGTCCTGAATCTGTCCCGAAACTGCGCGCTCGCGGCGCTTACAGCTGAGCGACGGTCGCGCGCGCGAGCCCACGCTGCTCGAGGAAGCCGAGCAGATAGCGATGCCCGAATGCCTGGGAACCCGAGGCGAAGCCCACCTTCGCGGTCTCGCCGTCGAGCAGCTTGATGGCCGCGGCCGTCTGGATCGCGCCGGTCGCGATGTATGGCGTGATGCCGTGCACGGTCGCGCGAACGGCGGAGAGCTGGCCGCGGCCAATCGCGAAGTCGACAGTGCGATGAAGCGACGTGCGTTCGCGCGGCGGCATGGCCCGCGTGGTCGAGTCGACGAGTTGCTTGAGCACCGCATCCTGCTGCTCGCGCGGCAAGTTCGCGTACTCGGCTTCCCACTTCTGTCCAAGCGCGTGCACCATCTGCATCGCATTGTTGTCGTAGAAGCCCACGCAGGAAACGCAGCTGCGCACGCGCGGATCGTGCTCGAAGTAGACCGGCAGCGACGTCCCGCCCCACGGCAGGGCGAACACGGGCTGAAGGAAGTCGGGAGAGGCGATGTTGAACGAAGCGTGGCTGTCATGCGGCACCAGCTTCTTTTCCCACAGATAGCATGCTTCCTGACGATAGCCTTCGAAGATGGTCGCAGTGGAGCCCACGCTCACACCGGCGCCGGCGCCGCGCGGGCCGCGCGTGAGCGTGGCGGTCTCCAGCGCATCGATGCCGGGCGTTTCAAGCGCCAGTTCGGCGGCGATTTCCGCGAACGTGTACATGTAGGCATTCGAGGGCGATACCAGCAGCCCCGCCTGCCGGAACTTCTCGCCGAACTGTTCGCGAACCTGGCGGATATAGTGCTGCTCGCCAGTGGTGTCGAGGTAATGGCAGCCTGCCTTGAGCGCCGCTTCCACGGCGGTAAGGCCGAAATTGAAGAACGGCCCGACCGTGTTGCACACGACCTTTGCACCGCGAAAGGCATTCACGAGCGAATCCACGTTGTGCTCGGCTTCGATGACTTCGTAGTTCGCCGATTCGAGGCGCACGACACGCTGGGCCATCATGTCCTGCGTGCGCTTCGCGTTACGCGCGACCGCCGTAAAGGGAATGTCCTGGTCGATGAGCCAGTCCATGATCAACATGCCGGTGTAACCACTTGCACCATAAACGACGACGGGATGCTTTGCCATGCTTGTCTCCTGAAACGTGATTGGTTAAATGTTGCGTCTGTCAAATGCGGGGATGTCGCCGGCGGCTGACAAACAGCACCGTCAGTCAGTGTTGCGATGAAGCACGCTTCATTAATAGAACACAATACCCAACTTAGGTCACATTGACAACTTAACGAAACTGAAAAAATACAGGGTGTTCCCCTGTCACCCCACTGTTCCTGCCCGTTACGCCATGGCAGCTATTGCGCGCCTGCGGCGCTGCCACCCGGCGTCAGGCTCGCCAGATAGCTGGCCACCGCCTGGATGTCTTCGCCGGACAACGTGGCCGCCATCCCGTTCATTGCGCCGCTCGGGTCACGACGCTCGCCCGTCTTGAACGCAGCAAGCTGCTTCGCGAGATAGGCTTCGCCCTGGCCCGCCAGTCGTGGCACCAGGTTGCGGCCCATGAACGACGCCCCGTGGCAGGCCTGACAGCTTTTCGCCGCTACGAGCGCCATCCCGCGCTTTTCGAGCGCCGCCTGGACGTGCACCGCTTCGCTTTGGGCCGGCGTCTGCCGCGCGAAATAGACAGCCAACGACTTGATCTGCTCGTCCGTCAGCTCCCTCGCAATCGCCCCCATGTGGGGGTTAGGTCGCAGGTCGCCGGCAAACGCGTGCAACTGGGCGACGAGATAAGCTTCTGGCTGTCCGGACAGCGCCGGATACCAGGCGTTGACGGACTGCCCGTGCGCACCGTGGCAGAAGTAGCAGGTCTCCTGCGGTTGCGGCCATGGGCCACCGTTGGCCACTGCCGTCTTGTCGATCTCGCTCATCGCCTTTTCGAAATGCATACCGTCGAGGTAATCGCGTCCGTAGAGCGCTCCCACGCCTGCGACGCCTGCCAGCACAACGGCTGCGCTTACGATCCATGCCCGTTTCATTCACGCCTCCTCGCCGCGTCGAGTGAAGCCGGCCAGCGCCTGCAAGGCAGCGCGGTGGCCCGAACGCACGGCACCGTCCATCGCGCCGGCCCAGATGTCGGCGGTTTCAGTCCCTGACCAGATCAGGCGCCCCACTTCGGGATGCAGATACTTGCCCCACCTGGTCCAGAAGCCCGGCGGCATGGGATTGATGCAATGCAGGGTCCACGGATCGACCCGGCCCCAGTCGTAGTCGTGGAACTGCGTCGGATGCAGCGCGCGGTCGCCGAATGCCTTGGCAAAAGTGGCCGACAGCGTCTTTTCGGCCATCGCGGAATCGTCCGGCAACATCCCCGGCGCGACGAATGCGGCGATCACGCCGAGCGATGCATCGGGAGGCGAGTTGTCGTACGCCATGAAGACCGGGCCACCGACCTGGAAGATCGTTCCGCAATAACCGGCGTCGCGCCAGAACGGTTTGTCGTAGACGTGGACCGTCTTGCGCATGGGGGCGTTCGTGGGCCAGTTCTGCTGGAGTTGCGCCCGCCCGCCGGGCAACGGCGGATCGAAAACAACCTGATTGCACAGGGCCGGATTCATCGCGACAATCGCACGACGCGCCTTAACCACGCCCTGATCGGTGTGCACCTCCACAACGTCACGATCCCAGCCGGTGACCTTGCGCACGGGCGAGGACAGCCTGACCTTGTCGCCGAGTTGCTCGGCCATCTTGATGCTCAGACGCTGCGAACCGCCGACGATGCGCGTTTCCTGCGCGCCGCCCTTGAACGCTTCGAGCTGCGTGTAGTTGCAGCTTGCACTGTTGATCATCGATAAGTAGTGCAGCAGACCCAGCTGCGCCGGCGCACCGCCCGTGGTCAGCTTCGCGGCTAGCGCGAGAAAGTAGCCGTCCTCGTATTTCACGCCCTGTTGCAAGAGCCACTCGCCGTAAGAGAGCTTGTCCAGTTCCGCCAGACGCGGCGCTTTCCACGGCGCGCCGGACGGCACGCCGCGCGACAGTTCGGCAAGCCGGTTGCCGATCGTGTCGTCACCCCCAGTGCCGCCATGAAAATCCTGCGCCACCGTAGCGCCCTGCGCCATCACGATGGTCTTACCCGTGTACCAGCTCGGAAACGTATCGATCTCGAGTTGACGTGCCAGATCGAAGATCGCGGTCTGGCCGGGACCGATCCACTGCCCTCCGGCTTCGGAAACGACACCGTGTCCGAGGTCGTGGTTATAGGTGCGTCCACCGACGCGGTTGCGTGCCTCGAGCACGACGAACGAATCGCATCCGGCCAGTTTGAGGTCACGGCCCGCGGTCAATCCAGCGAGACCCGCGCCGATGATCGCGACGTCCAGAATGTCGCCGTTCATGGGCTTCGTTACGGCGGCCTGTGCCAGCGACATGCCGCCGGCCGCGAGTGACGCCGCGCCCATCGCCGTAACGCGTAGCAGCTGGCGCCGGGTCTGTGTATCCGGCTTACGTTTCCGATCCATCTTTCATGCCCAATTCAGTTTCATTGTTTCTCCCCTTTCCTTCTCTGCTCTTAAGGAAAACGTTTTAACAAGGTAGCGACTGGCGCTTCTCAATGGACCGTCAGCACCCCCTCCTGCGAAAACAACACCGGTTTGCCGGCGCCATCAATCAATGCGGCGGTGAGCGTTGCGCGATCGTCGCGCTGATGAACCTCGAACGACGTGCTGCCCTCGCGTTGCCGGAACACAAGGCCATCGAGCCCGACGCCCATCAGTCCGTTTCGAGTCGCTACGAGATCGGTGATCGAACTCTTCGTGCCCACGTTCAGCGCCGCCCACGTCGCCCCGCCGTCGCTGCTCTGGTACAGGCTGCCCAGCAGCCCGCCCACCACGATCCGCCCGTCGGGCAGCGCCACGCCCGTCCACAGCGTGCCCTTGCCGCCCGTTGCCTGATAGCTCCAGTTCGCGCCACCATCCGTGGACTTCAGCACCATCCCCTGTTCCGAATCGATATAGAGCGCGCCCTTGCTGTCGGCAAAAATGTGGTACAGGTTGCGGTCCGCCCTCGTGCCACCCGGCGGCTTCGGCACAGTCACCTTCGTCCACGTCTTGCCGCCGTCGTGCGTGGCGAGCATCAGCGACCACAGGCCTACGGCCACGCCATCTCTCTGGCTCGTGAACAGCACTGAGAAGAGCGGCTGGTCCACCGAGAGGTCCATGCGCTGCTTCTGCCAGGTCTCGCCGCCGTCGCCCGTTGCGAGAATCACGCCCCACTGGCCGACCGCCCAGCCGTGCTGCGCGTCGGTAAAGGTGACGGCCGAGAGCGTCGCCGAAACAGCCGCTCGTTTCGCCTGGCGCCACGTCTTTCCTTCGTCATCCGATATAACGATGACGCCGTGCTCGCCCACCGCCACGATGCGCTTACCCGCACGCGTGGCGTCCAGCAGCATCATGTGGGACGGGGCCGCCCACGCGTGTGCGGGCATCGCCGCCCACTCCGCAATGGCTCCCGGCGGCAGAGCCCAGACTGCCGCACTCGCGCACAGCGCGGCACAAGCAACAAGTATCTTGATCATGACTGCGTCTCCCCTGTTCAATGGCTGAAGAGTCCAGGCGCACGCGCCGGTTTGCGCCTCGGGAACCACCGTTCCAGCACAGAGGCCAGCGCCGGCAGCGCCGTCATCGCCATCAGCAGGTTCACGAGGAACATGAACGCCAGCAGCTTGCCCATGTCGGCCTGGAACTTCAGCGCCGAGAAGCTCCACGTCGCCACGCCAATGGCCAGCGTGATAGCCGTAAAGATCGTCGCCACACCCACTTCCAGCATTGCGTGCTGCACAGCCTTCACGATGTTCTGCCCGCCCGCCAGATGCACCTGCAGCCGGTTGTAGATATAGAACGCGTAATCCACGCCAATACCCACCGCCAGCACCATGACGGGCAGCGTCGCCACCGTGAGCCCGATCTGCAGTTCCTTCATGAACCAGTAGCCGATGAAAGTCGCCACCGAGAGCGGCAGGCAGCACGCGAGCATCGCGCGCCAGTCGCGGTAGGCGAGGAACACCAGTATCAGGATCGCTGCATACACGTAGAGCATCATGGGCAACTCGCTCGCTGCCACTTCCTCGTTGGTCGCGGCGAGTACGCCCGCATTGCCCGCCGCGAGACGCACGGTGATGCCCGGGAACGGATGCGAAGCGCGATACGTCTTCACGTCGTCCAGGATCCGGCTGATCGTCTTGGCCTTGTGGTCGGTGAGAAACAGGTGCACGGCCGTCATGCTGCAATCCGCCTTCATGAAGCCCTTCACCCGGCCCACATCCACCGAGACCGCGCCGTAGTTCCCAGGGTCGATCGGCACGACATTCATCTTCGGGTAGTCCTCGTTGTAGCCCTGGTTGTAGCGGCGCAGCATCGCCGAGTAGGACTCGACCGACACCACGCCTGGTTCGGTGCGCATCGCGCTCGTGAGGTCGTCCTCGTACAGGCCGACTGCCGGGTTGTCGCAGCCCTTTTGCGCCGACTCGATCGCGACAGTGAGCCAGTCGAGGCCGATGTCGTAGCTCGAAGCGATCGACGTGGCATCGCTGTTGAAACGCGCATCCGCACGCAGTTCTGGCGCGCCCGGCTGCAGTGTGCCGATCACACGGTCGCGGCTTTGCCAGGCGGCAAGTGCGAACACCACCAGCGTCAATGCAACGGTCACGCCTGCATAACGCGGCTGGGCGATGCGCGCGAGCCCGCGCAACCACGCCGAGCGCCGCTCGCTGCGCTTGAGCGCGCTGTCCGCGTAGCTCTTCGCGAAGTTGAAGCATGACGCCGCCACCGGCAGCAGGATCAGATTCGTCACGATCTTGTATGCGACGCCGAGCGACGCCGTGATCGCCAGTTCCCGCACCATCGGTATCGGAATCAGCAGCAGCGTGATGAACGATACGAATGCGGTGACGAGTGCCAGTACGCCCGGAATCAGCAAACCACTGAAGCTGTGCCGCGCCGCATCGAACGAGCTGTTGCCGTGCGCAATCTCCCGCACGATGAAATTGACCTGCTGTACGCCGTGCGAGACGCCAATCGCAAAGACCAGGAATGGCACCAGCACCGCGAGCGGGTCCAGTCCAAAGCCCAACAGCTTCAGCGTGCCGAACTGCCAGACGAGCGATGTCAGCGAGCATGAAATCAGCAGCACCGTGAAGCGCACCGAATGGCAGTACCAGTAGACCGCAAGCGCCGTGAGCAGCAACGCGATGCCGCAGAAGCCGAGCACGGCGGTCGCGCCATCGGCGATATCGCCGATCTGCTTCGCGAAGCCAATGATCTGGATTTCATAGCCCGCATCTTCAAACGGTTTGCGGATCTGGGCTTCGAGCAGGTGGTTGAACGCCACGTAATCGAGCACCTTGCCATTGCGGTCCCGCTCGTTGAGCTCGGCCGTAATCATGGCGCTGTCTTCGTTGTGCGAAACGAGCGTTCCGATATAGCCGCCGAGTGTCGTCGCACGGCGCACCTTCGCGACAACGTCGGGCGTGAGCTGGTCGGGCGTGATCGTGCCGGAGATGATTGGCTCCGCGCGGAAGCCCTCGTCGGTGATCTCGTTCACGTAGGCGTTCGGCGTCCACAGCGACTGCACGCCAATGCGGTCCACGTTCGGCAGGTACGTCACCGCCTGGGTCACCTTGTACAGTCGCGTAAGCCCTTCCTTCGTCCAGATCGAGCCCTTGCGTGCACGCACGACCACGGTGATCCGGTTCGCGCCGAGCAGGTCGGAGCGGTACTTCTGGAAGGTCTGAATGTATTCGTGGCCGATCGGCATCTGCTTCTCGAAGCCCGCATCCATCCGCAACTGCACGGCAAAAAATGCCATGACCACGGTGAACAGGCCAATGCTCACCAGCACCGCCATGCGATGACCGAAGAACACCCTTTCCAGCGTTTTTACCAGACGATTTAACACGGCATTTTCCCTTCAAATGTTTCGGCAGCTCCGGCGACAAGCGGCATCGGACCCCACACCGGCGTTTCGGCCATCAGAAGTTCCGGGTGACGAACATGCCGACGAAGTTGCGGTCTGCGTAGGGATTGCCTACGGTGTTGTGCCCGCCCCAGAACAGCGTGTAATTGATGCCTGCCTGCCAGACCGTCGGGTTCTGGTTGAACAGCACGTAGAGGTTCAGCGACTTCGAGCCCTGCAGGTAGTTCGCGGTAAGCGTCGGCGTATAGCCGTAGAGTCCGTCGGCGAACGTCACGCCCGGCGTCACCTGCCAGCCATGAATCAGCGTGCCGTCGTAGGTCCAGTTGAAATCGATGGTTGCGCCCACGGAGCTCGACGTGCCCTGCGCCATGCCGATCGGGTAGCCCAGGCTGGATCCGTTGTTCAGCCAGGGCAGGTAGCCCGCCTGAGGCACCTGCGTGACCGTCTGGCCATCCACCGAGCGCGTGACGCCGCGCTGGCTCAGGCCAGGGTAGTAGATCCATGTGAGCTCCCAGGTCAGCGTCGCTTCATCCGCACCGAGCAGCTTGAGGAACGGATACTCGCTGCGCGTTAGCGCCAGCAGCCCGTTGATGTCGTACTGGAGCTTCTTCATGTCGGCCCATTGCTGGCAATTCACGCCGGCCACGCCGTTGGTGTTCAGGTCCAATGGGCCACCTGCGCCATAGCAGCTCGACAGTGCGACGGCATCGTGCGGCCGGTACGAGAGCTCGGTGCCGATCGCCCAGTTGCCGATCCCGAAGTTAGCGCTGGCGCCGAAGAGCTGACGGTTCTGCAGATACGACCAGTCCAACGTCCCATTGGCCAGAGACGAAAGCACCGGCGACTTGTCGGTGTAGTTCTCGTAATAGACAGCAAAGTTCGCATCGAAGGAGCGCGGCGAATAGTTGAACTTCATGCCGAACTGCGGATGGTACTTCGATGGCGCCTGCCAGTTGACGGGCAGGCCGACAACGTTAAAGGGAGGCCCCGCAAACGCACCGCTGACGAGGCCGTTATTGATGCCGTCGAGCACGTTCTGGTTGCCGCTGCTGGCCCCCGCGATGGTGCCGGCGCTGGGGCCGGCCACGTTCAGATTGGTGGTGCTCACCGTATACGGGTTGGTTCCCCGGCCCAGGCTGTTCGATACCGACCAGAACGAGCCCACCGGCGGATAGCGGTTGCCGTTCCACGAAAACTGGTAGTAATCCTCAGTACTAAAGCCATGAGAAAGGTCCGCTGCAAAGCTGATCATCGGCGCGGGCAGCAGCGCCTGCTTCAGCTGCGAGCCGGGAATCAGCAGCTTCTGCACGTCGAGAGAGTTGGTGGCGTTGATTCCGCCCTGCGCGAACATGCTCTCGCCCCAGTTGACCACCTGGTTGCCGAGGCGCACGTGCGCGCTCTGCCCGTTGATCGTGAAATCCTTCTCGCCCCAGAGGTCGAGCAGTTGCACGTTGTAGACGACCTGCGCCGCAGCGGTGCTCGACAGCGGCGTGCGGTTCGTGTCGCCGGCGAGGAAGTCGTACATACCCGTGCCACGGATCATGAACTTTAGGCCCTCGCTTGGCATCTTGAAGAGCAGTTCGCTCGTCGCGCTGACGTAGGTGCTGAAGGGCTGACCCTTGCGGTAGTTCAGATTACCGTCGTCACCCACGCCCCATTGATTGGTGTTGGCTGCCGCGCCGCAACCGAACGAGTTCGGGTCGCCGGTAAGCGAGCAGCTCGGGTTTTTTGTGCGGATGCCCGCGCCCCCCGTGAGGTTGGTCACCCATGAACCCGTGAGATCACCAAGACCCGTCGTGAACTCATAACCGTACGCGCTGGTCGCAGCCGTACCGAACATGGCCAGCGACGCCGCAATATATCTTCCGATGATCTTCGTTTTCATGGATCTCCCCTGCCGTCACCCTCGATCCCGGCGCACGTCACCGATGCACGCCGGTCCCTGGTCCTTCGCCGAACTTCAGCGCTCGCTCACCGATCGCAAGGATTCAGCCGTGAAGAAGTCCGTCTTGAAACGCGGGTCGTTGACCTGCTGGTACCAGCGAATGTCCTTACCCTGGCCAATCGACGAGGCGTCGAACACGTAGCGCCCGTTGTTGACGTCGTACTGCACGAACGGCTCGTTATCGCAGGCGCCGCCCAGTTCCCACACCGGGATCGGGTAGCTCTCGCGCACCTTCCAGAGCTTGCCCTGCGCGTCATAGTCCTCGCCCACGAGCGCAAGCCAGCTATCCTCGTCCAGGTAGAACACCTTCTTCGACGCAACGTGGCGCGCCGTGGGCTTGAGCGTCGCCTCCACGACCCAGACGCGGTGCACCTCGTAGCGGCGATGATCGGACGAGATGCCATTGGGCGTGGCGACGTCATGCAGTTTGTCCTTGAAGGTGTACATGCCGAAATCGTTATACGGGACGATCATTTCCTTCTTGCCTACGAGCTTCCAGTTGAAGCGGTCGATTGAGCCGTTCAACATGTTGGATTCGTCGATCAGATACTGATTCTCGAAGCCGATCAGTGGCGCATCGTGCGTATAGGCCGGCATGCGTCTCACCCGGCGTTGGCCGGGGAAGTAGTAATACGTTTCCGAATCCTTATCGAAGTACTGCCGCTGCACGAAGGCCTGCCCGGCCAGTGCTGCCGGCGAATCGACGGAAAAGTAGGCACCGAGACTGAGTTGGTCAACATCCTGCGGCGTGCTGCTGCCATCCTTGCCCCCCGGGAAATAGAACACCTGGGGACCGATTGCGTCGATCCAGTCGCTGCCGCCCGGGCGCGGTGAAATGGACGTGACAACCGGCGACCACTCGACCCCCTCGCCGCGGTACCGTGTTTCATAGTTGAGGATCGCCTCGGCGCCGTTCTTCGGCTGCGGAAACGCCACGCCTGGTAGCGCCGCCGCCTGCAGCGTCTCGCCATCCGAAGCGAGTTTCGCCGTCGTGAGATTTGCCTTCGAATTCTGCTCGGCGAAATCCGGCAGCTGGCATTCGCGGTGGGACGGATAGACGTCCATGCGGTAGCCCTTCAACTGCTTGACGAGCTGAATCTCCCCCGGTGACAGCTTTTCGGCGTATTTGTCGACGTTCGACGCATCGATCGTGTACAGGGGTTTTTCGTTCTTGTACTTCCAGAAGTCACCGCGGACCTTGCCCCACTCCCAGCCGGCCGGCGTGGCTTCCCTGCCGGCAAACGCCGGCACGAGTCCGTCCTTGCTGGCCGCGCGCTCGGCGCCTGACGGCGTGAGGTCGTCGGCAACTGCCACTCCGGCCACGAGCAATAAAGTAGCCGTGATGGCGGACATGGTTCCGATGGTGTGCTTTCTCATCATGACTCTCCTTCCGATCCAATTTTCATTCGTAGTACGCATCGTTAGAATCAAACCCTACACATCGGGGCCGAACCGCTCAGTCCTCGCCGCAGCCTGCCACGGCCACAGCCCGAATCTCGATGCACAACTCTGGCAGCGCCAATTGTGTTACGCCAACCGCAGTCCACGACGGATAGCGCGCCGGGAAGTACGCGTCCTTGACCGCCGAAAAGGCCTCCATTTCACCGCGTAAGTCCGTGTGAAAGGTGGTCAGCTCCACCACGTCGGAGAGGCTCGCGCCCACCGTCTCGAGCACGGCTTTGAGGGACTCGAAGGCGATGCGGGCCTGCGCCGGCATGCCCTCGCCGGCTTTCATATCCGTGCCGATGCCGACCTGGCCGGAGACCCAGATCGTGTTCCCCACGCGGGTCGCGGGTGAAAAATGGTAAGCGTCGTAGAACGCCTGGAACGGCGGCGGGATGATCGATTGCCGCGTAGTGGACATTGTCATGATGGTGGCCCCTATGGTCAGACGAGTTGACGGAAACACGGTGCGCGAAACGGATCCCCTTCTTTCAACGCGGCAAGTTCTTCGATGAGCAAGACACCGGACGACGTGAAGCCCGAGACGCTCGGTTGCGGCAGCGGACTGAAAACCGCGCCGTCGCCGAAGAAGCGCAGCACGAGCGTGTGGCGCTCTGGAAACGCGCTGTCCACCGCGCCGCCGCCGTGCAGCACGCCCGGATGCAGCAGCAGGACGTCACCGGGCTCCGTCGCCCACGAAATGATGTCGTAAGCAGCCGGGTTATCGCGGCGCTCAGCTTCGATATTCGGCAGGCGCGGCCAGACATCGCCGCCATGGAGAGGATCAGTCGGATCTTCAGCATTTTGAAAGGTCGTGCCATCGTGACGCGGACCTCGATGGGATCCCCGCACAATCTCAAGCGCATTCTGTTTGGGGACGGCCTCAAAGCTGATCCACGCATTCCCGAGGTGCATCCCCTCCCATGGCAGGTAGGACGTGTCCTGATGCCACGGCGAGCGACCGCTCCTGCCCCCACTTTTGAGGAACAGCTCCTCTGCGAAATACCAGACGTGATCCGAGGCCCACAGGTCCGCGAACAGTCGGCCGAACGGCAGTTGGCCAACCAGCTCGTCCAGACGCCCCTTCGCATACGGATTGGCGTTGTCGTTGTGGGTCTTGTGTACCGTGCCTTCGAACAGGCTGCAAGCCATAGGCCCGGGGTTCTCTATGCCCCAGTCGAAGACCTCCCTGCACCGCGCCAACTGCTGCTCGCTGAGAAGACCTTTGACGAGAACGGCGCCGTCCTCGGCGAACGCCTCGCGCGTGGCTTCATCCATGTCTGAACTCCTGAATCGTCAATCGGCAGTCCGGTTCAAAACGCTTCTCGCGGCGCCTTCGTAGAAAATACCACCAAAGTTAGGTCATGATACAAAACCAAAAAAAAGAAAAAAGAGAGGGAATTCCCTGCCTTCACAAGGTTGAGCACAAGATGCCAAGCCACGGTTAGAAGCAGAACGCGGCTCCCGTTCCTGCAAGCAGCTCGGGCGCCCGAGGTCCCACCTTCGAGGACGATAGCGATGAGCGGGCTGTCCGAACCCCCTTGCTTTATTTGGTACACATACCTATCTTAGTCTTTATGTACAGTATTTGTGGCCGTCTGGCATATCCGCACTTTTGGTAGTCGTGGCACAAGAGCGGTGTCGCGTCGAAAGCGTTCTTCTGCACACATCCACGACGCGGATACCGGTCGCAAGGACCAGCTTTGAGCCGCCTTCGAGCGAAATGGGGCATTGATGCAGTGCCCGGTCTTGCCTTTTGGTAACGACATACTGCAGTCGATCGAGTAGCAGCCCGGTGCCGCGGCATCGAAAGGCGTGAGAACGTGGCTGGGAGCGGCTTTTGCCGCGAAGCCGGAGCGGTGCCCGTTAGCGACGGAAGGAGTGGGAGATGGTGATGTCCAACATACTCAGCAATTGGATTTATATGGGCAGCAACGCGTACGACAAATACACGTTCGTGCCTTGGCTGAACAGGAACGTCTACCGTCGGACTGTAGACGTTAGGCAAGTCTGCATGCAGTAACGTTCGTTCAGTGTATTTTCAACGGGACCTCGGAGCGTGAGGTTCGAGCGCGCTCCTCGTCAATGAGAATCTAGACAGATCAAACTGAAGCGCTGATAACCGTCAATTTCTCAAGAGAGCACGACCACGAATTGAGTCAATGGTACAAATGCGCCCATATGACCTGGCACGTCAGCAGCTTCCGTTTGATACACGTCGCCTGCACTTCCAAGACGAGCCGCGGCATCGCTCACAAAAGCAAATCTATGGGCAGTACCTCAACGAATCGCATTTGACAGAAACCGCGACAGTGATAACGAAATAGGAAACCGCCATTGCGCGAAGCGCTCGACGCACTGCAGCGCGCGGTCGCGCCAACCATTCCATTCGATCCCGCCGCGGCGACGCAAACCTGGCGCATCGCCGCAACGGACTACGCGGAGTCGACGATCATCCTGCCCATGCTCGCGGGCTTGCGCGCGGTGGCGCCCGGCACGCGTCTCGCGATCGTCGAGGCGGTGCCGCCGCGGCTCGCTCGCCAGGCTGAACAGGGCGATATCGATATCGGCTTTCATACGAGCGAAGGCGCGCCCGAAGGCTTGCGCCGTCGCGTGCTGTTTGCCGAGCGCTACGTGCTGGTCGGCCGCGCGGGTCATCCGAAGCTGAAGCGCCGGCCCACCCTCGCGCAGTTCTGCAAGCTCGAACACGTGATCGTGTCGCCCGATGGCGGCGGCTTTTTCGGCGTCACCGACGAGACGCTCGCGAAGGTGGGTCTCGCGCGCAAGGTCGTGCTGTCGGTGCCGCACTTTCTGTTCGTACAGTCGGTGCTCGCGAGCACGGATCTCGTGGGGATGCTGCCCGCGCGTCTCGTGTGCGTCTCGTGCGCGGCACGGACGCGCTGCGGATGGGTCGAGCCGCCCGTCGAGGTGCCGGGCTACGAGACGGCGATGCTATGGCACGAGCGGGTGCATCGCGATCCCGCGCATCAATGGTTGCGGGAGTTCATCGCGGCATCGGTGTAATCAGCCCTTTTCAGCGCCGATCGCATTCAGTTGATCGAGCACCTCGTCGCTGAGCTTCAACTGCGCCGACTGCAGGTTTTCACGCAGATGAGTCACCGAAGACGTGCCCGGAATCAGCAGAATGTTAGGTACCCGATGCAATAGCCAGGCAAGCGCGACCTGCATCGGCGTTGCCTCGAGCTTGCGCGCAAGCTCCGACAGCTCGGACGATTGAATCGGCGTGAAGCCACCCAGCGGGAAAAACGGCACGTAGGCGATGCCCTGCTCCGCGAGCGCATCGATCAACGCATCGTCGTCGCGATGCACGAGGTTGTAGTGGTTCTGCACGCACACGACCTTCGTGATGCGCTGAGCCTCGGCAATCTGCGCAGCCGTCACGTTGCTCAGGCCGACATGACGCACGAGCCCGCGCTGCTGCAGCTCGGCAAGCGCCGTGACCTGCTTTTCGATCGAGCCCTCGCTCGGCTCGTGCACGTTGCCCATGACGCGCATGTTGACCACGTCGAGCGCGTCGAGCCCGAGGTTGCGCAGATTGTCATGCACCGCGCGCTCGAGGTCGGCGGGCTCCTGCGCCGGCAGCCAGGCGCCGGCGCCGTCGCGCACCGCGCCCACCTTCGTCACGATCGTCAGATCGCGTGGATACGGGTGGAGCGCCTCGCGGATCAACTGATTGGTCACGTGCGGCCCGTAAAAATCGCTGGTATCGATGTGGTCGACGCCCGATGCGACCGCCTCACGCAGCACCGCGAGCGCCGCGTCGCGGTCTTTCGGCGGCCCGAACACGCCGGGGCCGGCCAGCTGCATCGCGCCATAGCCCATGCGCCGCACCGGGCGGCCGGCTAGTGCGAAAGTGTCGATGGAGCTGAAGTTCGGCATGACGATCTCCTCGTGAAGTGATGAGCGGCAGTATCGCCGCAATTGCGTTGTTGAATAAAGCGGTCTAACGTGTACGGGTTGTTCAAAATTCTGCACAATCAATCGTCATGGAACTGAATGATCTGGCCGCCTTCGTTTCCGTCGCCCGCGCCGGCGGCTTTCGCGACGCGGCGCGCGTGAGCGGCGTGTCGGCGTCGAGTCTGAGCGTCGCGGTGCGGCGCCTCGAAACGAAACTCGGGCTGCGGCTCCTGAACCGCACCACGCGCAGCGTCGCGCCGACCGAAGCCGGGCTGCGTCTGATCGAGAAGCTGACGCCGCTGTTCGGCGAAATGGAAGCGGCGCTCGACGTGCTGAACGGCTTTCGCGACAAGCCGACCGGCACATTGAAGCTCAACGTGCCGTCGAGCGTCGCGCGCATCGTGCTGCCCGACGTGCTTGCGCGCTTTCTGAAGCAGTACCCGGATATTCGCGTCGAAGTGGTGGTCGAGGATGGTTTCGTCGATGTGCTATCGATCGGGTGCGATGCGGGCATTCGCTACGATGAACGCCTCGAGCAGGACATGATCGCGGTGCCGATCGGCGCGCGCGTGCAGCGCTTCGCGACCGCCGCGTCGCCCGCGTACCTCGACACGCACGGCCGTCCGCAACATCCCGGCGAATTGCTCGCGCATGCCTGCCTGCGCGGGCAATTCGCCAGCGGCGCGATGCCGACCTGGTACTTCGAGCGCGACGGCGAACTGCTGCAATTGAATCCCACCGGACCGCTGCTGGTGCGGCCCGGCGCCGCGATCGACCTCGCGGTCAGCGGCGCGGTCGCGGGCCTCGGCATCATTCACCTGTTCGAAGACATGCTGCGCCCGCATCTGGACAGCGGCGCGCTCGAAGCGATTCTCGAACCGTGGTGGCAGCGCTTTTCAGGGCCTTTTCTTTACTATCCGGGCCATCGTCATGTGCCCGCGCCGCTGCGCGCGTTCGTCGATTTCCTGAAGGCCGATTCGGCAGGCGTCCCGGACGATGACGTGGCACGGCGTTGACGTCATCACGACGGTGATCGCGGCGACGCGTGCCATATCACCACCGTTGCGCGCAGAGCTGCGCGATCGTGGTCAGAAAGAGATCCGCGCCGATCGGCTTCAGCAGACATGCGCTGCAGTAATGCGCATCGCTGTCCGAAGGCTGCACCGCGGTATGGACCAGAATCGGTACGTTGACGGATAGCGGCATCGATTTCAAACGGCGGCATAACTCCGCGCCGTCCATAACCGGCATCATCCAGTCCGTAACAATCAGGTCGGGAACGTGAGCGACGACACAAGCGAGTGCTTCGGCGCCGTTGCTCGCGCAACTCACCTCATACCCTTCGCTCTCCAGAATCAACCGCCATGCGGCTAGAATTTCCGGTTCGTCGTCGACCAGCAATATCGAATACATCATGTTTTGCGGACGAAATTTGCCTTCTTGTCTGATCAGAGTCTCGCAAGAGATGTTCCACGAACGGCAATTGCGCGGATAATGACGCGGGTTGCCGGCGCGCATCGGGTCGCCTGGCCGATCGGCAGCGAAACAGGTTTGCGGTGCCCGCGCAAATCGAGGCGTTCGAACCGTTCGCGCGTTGTATGTTGTAGAAACTCCATTCCGGTATCCATCATGACCGACAGACGCGTGAGCCCGCTGCGCAATTTCGCCAACTTCATCCGCGCGGAACGGGGCGGCCTGACGCGGCAATGGATGCATGCCGTCTCCGCCGACGCCGATCTCGTCGAAGCGGACAAGCTCACTTATCGGCAACTGGCCGACCATCTGCCGGATATTCTCGACGAGCTGTGCCGGGGGCTCGATGCAGAAGATCTCGAGCGCGTCGAAACGTCGATCGAACGCGACGCGAAGAAGCACGGCAAGGTCCGTTGGCAGCAGGGCTACCGGATCGAAGAGCTGGTGCGCGAACTGGACCTCTTTCAGCAGGTGCTCTTCGAAGCGCTCGAAGAGTTCGTCGAACGCGACCGGACGTGCACGCGCCGTCACGAGAGCCGCGCGCGCCGCCTGATCGCCGAAGCATTCAGCGTGGTCAGGTATGAGTCGATCAAGGAAGCGGTCGCCGAACGCGATCGCAAGATCGACGAATACACGGGACGGCTCGAACGCGCGAATCACGAATTGACGCTCGAGCAACGGCTGGTCGGCGATCTATATGCATCGCGGATGCAGATTACGCGCAGCGTCGTGCACGATCTGCGCAATTTCCTCAACGCGTTTTCGGTCGCGCTGCAACTGATCGAGCGAGCGCCGTCGAAAGCCGATACCGCATTGACGCTCGCGAACCGTCAGGCTGCCGACATGAAGCAACTGGTCGACCAGATGGTCGAGTACTCGGTCGTGCTCGGAGACTCCGCGCCGCTCGTGCTCGAAGACGTCGATTTGCGCGAACTCTTCGACGAACTCGTCGCGTCGACGCGACCGTCGATCGAGGCGAAAGGGCTTGCGTTGCGCAGCGCGTTCGACGCGGCGCTGCCGGTCGTCACGTCGAATCGGCTGAAGCTCAAGCAGATCGCGGTCAATCTGTTGACCAACGCGATCAAGTACACGAAGTCGGGGCAAGTCGAAATCCGGTTCGCGATGCATGGCGCCGAACACTGGGCGATTCGCGTCTCCGACACCGGCGTCGGCATTGCGCCCGCCGACGCGGAGCGCGTATTCGATGAGTTCGAGCGCGCGGCCTGCGACGAGATTCCGGGCACGGGGCTCGGGCTCGCGATCGTCAGGGAGCTATGCCGCGTGCTCGATGGGCTGATCGAGTTTGCGTCGCGCGAGGGCGTGGGGACCACGTTCGAGATCCGGTTTCCACTGCGCCGAACCTTGGCCGCAATGTGATGCGTGGACGAGCGCTTCAACCAAGGCCGAATGTATTCCTCAAGCTTGAATCGACGGGACCAGCGGGCATAAAGCGGCGTAACTTGCTCAGCAACGACGCCTGTCCGGCAGGCGTGCGACGCATCCGCCAGGCGCCAAGCGCCGCTTCGACAATAGTGTTTGCCACGCCCTCGGGCTCGGGGGCACCTTTGACACTGTTCACGACTGCGCTCGTTGCAAGGGCACGCTCGCGGTCATAGTCGGCGATTTTCGAACCCGCCTGAGGCGCATTGATGTCGAGATTGGTCCTGGTAAAAGTCGGTTCGACCAGCGTTGCGCGTATGCCGAACTGGCGCACCTCATGATCCAGGGTTTCGGTCAGCCCTTCCACAGCGTGCTTTTTTGGACGCCGAATAGAGTCCCATGTAGGGCGCCGGGAGAAACCCGAGCACCGAACTGACATTGACGATCCTTCCACCGCGTTGTGCCCGCATGTGGGGGAGTACAGCCTGTGTCGCGCGCAGAATGCTGAATACATTGGTATCGAACAGAGACGAGGCCTCGGCAGTCGACGTTTCCTCGACCGCGCCAATCATGCTCGTGCCTGCATTGTTGACGAGCACGTCGATTCGCCTCGCGCGATCGATGATGGACTGGATTCCAGCCTGGACCGAAGCATCGTTGCGAACATCCATCTCGACAAGCTCGACTCCCGAGATAGGCGCGGCTTTTGCGATGCTGCGCACGGTGCCAAATACGCGGCACCCCCGCCTGGCAAACTTCTCGGCGGCGGCGCGTCCGATACCCGATGACACGCCGGTAACAACGACAACAGTGGAATTCGACATGAACAGCTCCCTTCAGGTGAATTGATGGTGTTTTTTAACTGTCCGCGTCGAGCGCGTCCTGCAGCGTTTGCTCGGAAGGCTGCACCTGCTCATGCCGATCTTTGCGCAAGCCGGCGATACGCTCGGGTCGAATCTTGAACCAGATCGAATACATCGCCGGCAGGAAGACCAGGGTCAGAATCGTCCCGGCGAACGTACCGCCGATCAGCGTGTACGCGAGGGTTCCCCAGAACACCGAATGGGTCAGCGGGATGAAAGCGAGGATCGCCGCCATGGCCGTCAGGATCACCGGTCTGGCACGCTGCACGGTGGCTTCGACGACCGCCTGGAACGGATCCAGCCCCGCCTGCTCGTTCTGGTGGATCTGTCCGATCAGGATCAGCGTGTTGCGCATCAGGATGCCCGATAGCGCGATGAGACCGACCAGCGCATTGATGCCGAACGGCTGCCTGAACAGGATCAACGTCGGCACCACCCCGATCAAGCCCAGCGGGCTGGTCAGGAACACCATCACCATTGCGGAGATCGAGCGCACCTGGAAGATGATGATGATGAGCGTAACCGCCAGCATGATCGGGAAGAGCGGCAACATGGCTTTCGTCGCTTTAGCCGATTCCTCGATGGAGCCCGCCTCTTCGATACGGTAGCCGGTCGGAAGCCTGGCGATGATGGGTTGGAGCTGCCTGGTGATCGCCGTCGATACGTCCGGCGGCTGAAGGTTGTCGGCGATGTCGCCCCGTACCGTGATCGTCGGCACGCGGTCCCGCCAGCGCATGATTGGTTCCTCCATGCGCACGTCGACCTTGCCCACCTGCGACAGCGGAATGCGTTGCCCGCTCGCGCCGGCCAGCGTGAAGTCGCCGAGCCGCGCCGGGTCGAGACGAACATCGCCGGCCGAACGCGCGATGACCTGCACGGTTCGAATATCCTCACGCACGGCGGTGACGGGCACGCCGGTTAGCAGGAATTGCAGTTGTTGCGCCACGGCGCTGGATGTCAACCCCACCGCCTGCAGACGGTCCTGCTGCAACGTGAAGTGCAGCGTGGGCGTGCGCGTCCCCCAGTCAGCGTTGACCGTACGCATCATCGGACTGGCGTCCATCACCTGCTCAACTTCTCCCGCAATACCGCGCAGCTTGTCCGGGTCCGGGCCAGAGATACGGTAGGCGACCGGGAACGGCGAATAAGGACCGAACACGAGTTGCGTGACCCGCACGCGCGCCTCGGAGGCGAGACCGTTGGCGACTGCCTGACGCAGTCGCTGCTTCAATGCGTCGCGCTCATCCTGGCTGTCCGTGCGCACCACGATCTTGGCAAACGACGGATCGGGCAGTTCCGGCCCCATCGCCAGGTAAAAGCGTGGCGCGCCTTGCCCGATGTATGCGGTGACGATCCTGGCTTCCTTCTGCTTCGCGAGCCACGCTTCGACCTTCGTCGTCGCGGCGCTGGTTTGCGAGATCGACGTGCCATAGGGCATCTGCACCTCGACCAGCACTTCGGGACGGTCGGAGATCGGGAAAAACTGTTTTTTGACCACGCCCATGCCGAGGATGGCCAGCACGAAGAGGCCCACGACCGAACCGGCGACCAGCCATTTGCGCGCGATGACGCGCGTGAGCAGCTGACGGAAGCGGTTGTAGCGCGGCGTGTCGTAGATCGCGTCGTGACCGCCTTCGACCTTTTTGAAGTCGGGCAGCATCTTCACACCCAGGTAGGGCGTGAAGACCACGGCGACGACCCACGATGCGATCAGTGCGATGCCGACGATCCAGAACATGTTGCTGGTGTATTCGCCGGCCGTGGAGCGCGCGAAGCCATTGGGCATGAAGCCGACGGCGGTCACCAGCGTGCCCGCCAGCATCGGCGCGGCCGTATGGCTCCACGCGTAGGCGGAGGCGGCGATGCGGCCGTAGCCTTCCTCCATCTTTACCACCATCATTTCGATCGCGATGATCGCGTCGTCCACGAGCAGGCCGAGCGCGAGGATCAGCGATCCGAGCGTGATGCGATCGAAGTTCTTGCCGGTCGCGGCCATCACCACGAACACCACCGCGAGTGTCAGCGGTACGGCCGCGGCAACGACGAGGCCCACGCGCCAGCCCATGCTGACGAA
This sequence comes from Paraburkholderia sp. UCT31, assembly GCF_014397655.1. Lineage (NCBI taxonomy): Bacteria > Pseudomonadati > Pseudomonadota > Betaproteobacteria > Burkholderiales > Burkholderiaceae > Paraburkholderia > Paraburkholderia sp. UCT31. Next base: position 45,179 of record NZ_VZQP01000032.1, on the reverse strand, counting down.
ACTCACCAGCATGACCACCAGCAGCGCGACGAAAAACTTGAGCATGAACTCGTCGACCGCCGAATGAATGTTGACGGCCTGATCGGTGACTTTGGTCAGGCTCATGCCCAGCGGCAGCCCGGCGTTGATTGCGCCGACCTCGCTGTCCAGCGCCTTGCCGAGGTCGAGCCCGTTCCAACCGTCGCGCATGACGATGCCCAGCAGCAGTGCGGGTTCGCCGTTGTTGCGGATCATGAACGTCGCCGGATCTTCATAACCACGCGTAACGGTGGCAATGTCCGACAGCTTCAGCGTGCGGCCCTGCGCTACGACCGGCGTGTCGCGGATCTTCTGCAGGTTGTCGAAGGCACCGTCCAGGCGAATGAACACCTCCGGACCTTTGGTCTCCACGGAGCCGGCCGGCGTCAGGGCGTTCTGACCGTTGAGCGCGGCGAACACGTCCTGGGGGCTCACGCCCAGCGTTGCCAGACGGTCATGTGAGAGCTCGACATAGATCCGCTCCGCCTGCTCGCCGATGATGTTGACCTTCTTCACGCCCGGCACGTGCAGCAGCCGTTGGCGCAGCGTCTCGGCATCGCGAACGAGCAGGCGCTGCGGTTCACCCTTCGCCTTCAACGCAAACAGCGCGAAGGTAACATCCGCGTATTCGTCGTTGACCATCGGTCCGATCACGCCGGATGGAAGATTGCCCGCCTCGTCGCTGATTTTTTTCCGGGCCTGGTAGAACTGCTCCTGCACTTCCGACGGCGGCGTGCTGTCGAGCAAGGTCAAGGTCGTGAAGGCCAGCCCAGGCCGTGTGTAGGTCTCGCTCCGGTCGTACCAGCGCAGCTCCTGCATGCGCTTTTCGATCTTCTCGGCGACCTGATCGTGCATTTCCTGCGCCGTGGCTCCCGGCCAGGCGGTGATGATGGTCATCACCTTGACCGTGAACGCGGGGTCTTCCGCCCGGCCCAGCTTGAAGAACGAAACGAGCCCGGCCAGTGAAATCAGGCAGATCAGGAACAGGGTGATGGAGCGCTCGCGCACGGCGAGCGCCGACAGGTTGAAACGGCCTTCGCTCACGGACGGGCTCCCTCGGCCGTCATGGCGACGGCTTGACTTGTCACCCGGACCTGCTCGCCTTCGCGCAGCAGCTGCGCGCCGAGCGCGACGATCCGGTCGCCTTGCTTGATCTCACCGGCGACGCGAGCACTATCGTCGTCCAGATGTTCGACAGTAACCGGCCGCCAGGCAACCTTTGCCGGCTCGCCGTTGATGACCCACACCCCCGGTCCCTTGCCCGCGTCAAGCAGCGCGCCGATCGGCACCTGCAAACCGCCTTGCACCGCGGAACGCGCGTCCGGAATCTGGACCGTGACGGTGGCGCCCAGTGGGGCGTCGGCCAGCTCTCCCTGCAGCACATACCGCGCTTCAAAGGTCCGGGTACGAGGATCCGCCGTATCCGAAAGCTGGCGCAGCGTCGCCGGCACGCTAACACCGCCGTTGCCGAACAGCGTGGCCTGGGCGGCCGAACCGATTGCGGGGCGTAGGGTTTCGGGTAGCTGGATGACAGCCTCGCGGCGCCCGGCGTGCGCCAGGCGCACCACGGGCTGCCCGGCGCTGACGACCTGGCCCGGTTCGGCCAGCGTTTCCATCACGACGCCATCGCCGTCCGCCAGCAGTTCGGCATAGCCAGTCGCATTGCGCGCAACGTCGGCGTCAGCCTCGGCCGCGCTGAGTTGCGCTTTGGCGGCGTCGGCCGCCGCCTTGATCTGGTCGTAGGCCGATGCCGATATCGCGCCGGTGCCGCGCAGGTCGCGGTAGCGCTCTTCGTCCTGCGCGGTCTGCTGCGCCCGTGCTCGCGCGGCGGTGACCGCGTCCTGCCGGGCCTGCGCGGCAAGCCTCAGATCGATGGGGTCGAGGCGCATCAGCAGCTGGCCGCGTTTGACGGTTTGCCCGGCATCCACCAGCCGCTCGAGCACCTTGCCGGAGACGCGAAATCCCAGCTCGCTCTGCACACGCGCGGCGACGGTACCGGTAAACGAACGGGAGGCGGGGATCGCCGCCTGAGCGATGGCGGTGCGCACCAGGGGCGCTTCGGTGCGCGGATCGGACGGTGCTTTTGCGCCGCAGGCGGCTAGCGCAAGTGCCAGTGCACAGACGACTGTAGAGGTAGCAAGGCGACGCCGGAGCATGAAAGACCCATTGACGGAGTGATCGGGGCTTTCATTATGGTTCTAGTGACCAATTTAGTCAATAGTCACAAACAAGATTTCCATCAAGGCGACAGACTGCGGAGCACGAGACCGGACAGTTGTGCAGGCGCGACCTTGGTGTAATCGAAGCTGTACTGCAGGAGCATTGGGTTGAGGTAGGGGCGCAACACCAGATAGATCGCCATCGCAGTCTCATCGAGGGGGGTTTTGCGCTCGAAGTCCCCGCTTTGCCGACCCTCCTGGAGGACGTCCCGAAGCAACTTCTGGACGCGCTCTTCATACGCAAGCACCGCCTGCCAGTTCTCCGTGGCCGCCGATGCGGCAATCTCGTAAAGTTTGCGGTCCTGGAAAAACAGACGGAGGCTCGCTTCCGTGAAGACGTTGAACATCCGCCGCAGCTTCTCCGGTGGCAGATCGGTCTGTGCGACGGCCGACCTGACCTCGGTTTCGATCTCGTGCAGGCAGTTCGCGCAAATCATCTCGCCAATGGCCTGCTTGGACTCGAAGAACTTGTAGATATAGGCCTTGGAAAACCCGATCGCCTTGGCGAGGTCTGAGACCGTCGTTTTCTCGTAGCCATACCGGCTGAAGTGCTCGGTGGCGGCGACAACGATCTGATCCCGTACCTCGTGGTCAGCGGGGCCGCGCGTCGGGATGGGGGAACTGGTGGCTTTTTTCATGGGTATAGCATACAGGAATGGACAACCAGTGACTATTTGGTATTATAGTCACCACCGGAATCTTGCGAAGACGCTCATGCTACCCAAACCCATCCTTGCCGCGGTTATTGCCGCCAGTCTCTCGGCTGGCTGCGCTGTAGGCCCCGATTATGTCCGGCCCAATGTAGCCATGCCCGAGCAGTTCCAGGGCCAGGCCGCGGTGGATCACCGGCACGCGGCGGCCAGTGCCGACCTTGTCACGTGGTGGACGGGTTTCGATGATCCGCAACTGACACGATTCGTCACGCTCGCACTGGATCAGAACCTGGACCTCGCGCAGGCCGCCGCTCGCGTCTCGCAGGCGCGCGCGGGACTTGGCGCGGCGAATGCCGCGCTGCTGCCGTCCGGCACTGTCAGCGGCCAGGCGGCGCGAGTCTACCAGTCGGTTGAAACCCCCTTGGGGCGAGTTCTGAATTCGACGCCCGGTTTCGATCGCTACGGCAATGATTACGAGGCTAATTTCAACGCGAGCTGGGAACTGGATGTGTTTGGTGGCCTGCGTCGCGGGCGGGAAGCCGCACTTGCCGAATACCAGGCTTCGGAAGCCGGTGCGGTGGCCACGCGCCTGGCAGTGGCGGCGCAGACTGGCGATATTTACATCACGATTCGTGGATTGCAGGCCCGTCTGAAGGTTGCCCGGCGGCAGGTGCAGACGCAGCAGGATCTGCTTTCGACCATCAACCTCCTGTATAGCAAAGGATTGGCGGCCGACCTTCAGGTGAGCCAGGCCGAAGGTGCGCTGTCCCAGGTTCAGGCATCCGTCCCGGTCCTCGAGGCGGGTCTGGATGCAGCGATGAACGCGCTGGATGTAATGCTGGGTTCACAGCCCGGCACGCATCGAGCCGAACTGGTCGAAGCTGGTGACATCCCGGTCGCCCCGCGGATCGCGGACACAGGATCGCCGGGTGAGTTACTCAGGCGCCGGCCCGACCTGATCGTGGCCGAGCGTCGCCTCGCCGCATCGAACGCGCGCATCGGCGTGGCCATCGCCGAGTATTACCCCAAGGTGTCGCTCAGTGGACTGCTAGGCAGCGCCACCTCGGTGGCCAGCGGCAACCTGTTCAGTACCGGCGCCAATCAGGCCGCTGGCGTGCTGGGGCTGCGCTGGCGTCTGTTCGATTTCGGCCGCATCAATGCGCAGATCGAGCAGGCCAAGGGGCAGCAGGCGGAAATGCTGGCCGCGTATCGGCTCGCCGCGCTTCATGCAACCGAAGACGTCGAGAACTCATTCTCGGCACTCGTGAAGCGCGAGCAAGAGGCCGCGGTGCTCGCCCAGGGAGTGAACTCGCTCGGCCGGGCGCGAGCCGCCTCGTTCGCAGCCTATCAAAAAGGCGTCGTCAGCCTGATCGAAGTCTTGCAGGCCGACGACAACCTGCTACGCGCCTCGGACGAGCGGGTGCAGGCGCAAACGGAATCCGCACGCGCAGCCGTTGCTGCCTTCAAGGCGCTCGGTGGCGGATGGCAACCTCGCGAATCCGAAGCGGTCGCCATCAAATAGCAACCCTACGCACCCAACGATTTGCCAGAAGCGTGGATTTTGGCCATCGTTCTTTGCCATATGAGCGCTTTGCCGCATGCCACACAAACGAATGACGCGAGCAGAAAGCCGCGAGCGAACCCGGCGGCGCTTGCTCGACGCAGCAGCGTCGAGCATCGCCGAAAGAGGGTTTGCTGCGACTAGCGTGGAGGATATCTCAGCCCAGGCCGGCTATACCCGCGGCGCGTTTTACTCGAACTTCAGCAGCAAGAGCGATCTATTCGTCGAACTGCTCCGTCTCGATCACCAGAACATGCAAGAAAACTTGCAGAAGCTGCGAGAGGCCGCACCGTCCAGCGAAAACCTGCAAGTGCAGCTCACCTTGTTGTACGCGCAGTGCTATCGCGACGACAACAACTACATCATCTGGGCTGAGGCACGTTTGCATGCCATGCGTGACGCGAAATTCCGACAACATGTGAATGCCTTATGCCTGCAAAAGCGCGACATGATCGCGTACTTCATTGAGCAGTTATGCGAGCGCCTCAACATACAGTTGCCGGGCCCTTTCGCCGACCACGCGCTCGCCGTTATCGCATTGATCGACGGCATCCTCTACTTCAACATGACGATGCCCAATGATCTGTCGAACGCTTCGGCCGAAGCGATCTTGAGCAACGTTTTGACCAAGATGTTCTGCAATGCACCAGTCCTGACTGAAACATAGTTTGATCTTGCGCCTCCTCCACAGATACCCGGTCAAGCGATTCAATCCATCAGTTGGTATCAGCCAAGTCTCCTGGTTGTCGCGCGCGCGGAGGCGGCCAGAGAGTCAACGGAGAATGGCTGATAGAGTGTCCGTTCGGATTTCTTACCGGCCGTGTTGACCTGCGGAAGCGTCAAATGACCGGACAGGGGACTGGCCGCCACTGCCGCCGCTGCACGATGTTGAAATTAGCTGGATGGGGCCTAACGGCTTCGTGCTCACCGGCATCGAGTTCATCGGCGATGTCGCGTATGCCCAGTCGTGGTGGTGCCGCTTGCCAGCATGACCTGCCTTTAAATGGCCCCGTCGAAACGGGTCGTTCAACCCGTTTTTATTGGATAGAGGTCGACACAAATTCATTGCGTCACTCTCGCAATCCTTTCTACTGACTTCTTCGAAGTAATTTATTGATCGCAGCACATTTTGGAATTTTTGATGTTTCCATATCTCCAGGACAAGCCAGCCACTTATAGAATTCCATTTCCTGCGACGCGATCTTCAACCGGCATTCCGCAACCTGAAAACCAGTATCAGGAGCATAGCGATCACTCCATTCGTTAAACGAATAAGCGATTAAAGTACAGTCCGATGATATTTTTTCATTCCATACCTCAAAATTCTTGTCTAGAGCAATTTGTTTATCTCCCGTCGTGATCTTCCTGATGCCTCGATACAGCTTCTCTGCGTCAGCGAGAATTTTTTCTGTGTCGGCGTTAGTGCAGGCAAGAAAATCGTTTCGCGTTTTTGCCTTTTCTTCACATGACGTATCCGCAAACACGGAAATAGATGCCGATACAATTAATACGGCCACGATGGCTTTAATGGCTGTGGTCATAATTTCCGTCTTTGAAAAGACTACCTTCTGAGCGACGTCGCTTGATCAGTCCACGCGGACGTACACCACCGGCCATCGTGTACTCTAAAAATTTGGCCGGTACGCGGTCATAATGACCCGAGTTAACAAGATTCAGCAGGCCAGCATTACCACTTGGAAGATTATATACAAAGCAAACGAGTGTGTCGTACTCGAACTGATATAGTGGAACGTGAATTTTTTTATTTACAATGCGCTCCGGGTATTCAAGATCAAGCAGCAATAATTCTCGCGCCTGCGCAATTGTTATGCCATTACGAAACGGCGCTTCAGACGCCGCACCAGATATTGGCCCCATATGAACCAGATGCCCATATCCAACAGTTGCATTACCTCCTTTACCAGCCCCGTCATTGTCATATATATGCGGCATGAAAGCTTCCCAGCCTGCAATGAAAGTTATCCCTTGTTGCGATATCTTCCAGGGTTTGACTAGTCGTCTGGATTGGACCACCAGATTCGAATCCGGATTTGTATTCGTTACCGCTGTTCCAAGTGCGTCAGGCATTACGCCTCCTCTCTGTGACCAAGATAAATATGTATGGATTGAGCGCCGTTTGTTTCGTAGCGTTTAGTACGCTCCAGACCATCCGTTACGCCGTGGACGAGCGAACCGGACGGCAGACGAACCGTGTAATACGTGTCGGGCATAACGTGCCCGTCACTATCTTTGAGTGTGTATTGTTCGTCGTGAATGCGATCCTTCGACGTTAGCGCTGGCGCTGCCTTCCCGCGACAGTCGCACGCCCATGCGTAACCCAGGGCTTCGGCCATGTCGTAACCGTTTGAATACGACTTCAGCCTATCGAACGGAAACCATTCGCCGGTTTCGGCGTTCAGCGCCATGGCGGACGGCATTGGCGGGAAATTTGAGTAGATTGAATAGGTGATACGGCAAAGCTGGCACTCTTCCTTTCCGCCGGTTTCATCCTGTTTCTGCTGTCCCATTTGACCTCTGCTGATTTTCCAGAACACAGGCAAAGAATTAACCATCTAACACACGACACGGTCAACGACTTTAATTTGAGATAAAACCATTTTGACAAATATTTGCGATTCTGATGATTCCGGGCATCTCATTCAGTGCATTTTTCCGATATTACGGCCCAACAAAAATGGCGGCATTGAGCCCTAATGCCGTTCAGTTAAGCGACTGAACGGCGTTTTTGTTTCCTGCGCAAAGTAGTTGTAAACGGGGCGTGGCGATGTTAATTTGCATCGCCATGCTGGTTGATGATCTGCGCCTTCTTGTCAAATCACAGCCGCCCCTCGCATGGGGACGGCTGGGCCAGCATCTGCCGTACGAATGGATCGAGTCTGAAGTGCAGGCCAGTGGCAGTGCCCGCGTGCGTCGGCGTCGACTTCCCGCGCAACAGGTCGTATGGCTGGTGATCGCGCTCGCGCTGTACCGACACCAGTCAATCAGCGAGGTCGTCGATGAACTGGACCTTGCGTTACCTGTGGCCGATGCGTCGTTTGTCAGCAGGAGTGCCATCACCCAGGCGCGGTAGCGCGTCAGCGTGACGCCACTGGCGTGGCTGTTTCACGAATCAGCCAGAAACTGGGTTGCGCAGGATCAGGACCGATACCTCTTCAAGGGATTCTCGCTGTTCGCGATGGATGGCACCACGCTGCGCCCCGCCGACAGTGCCGCCAACCGCAGACATTTCGGCGCCTCTGCCGCTGCTGATGGCCGCAGTGATAGCTACCCCCAACTGCGCGCGGTTACGCTCACTGCGCTTGCCACGCATCTGGTGCCGGGCTATCGCCGCATGCGTCTCGACACGCTGCCGACGATGCAAGCGGCGCTCGGCCTCTACGCATCGCTGGGATTCGATGCCCATCGACGCCTACGTGTTCAATCCGATCCCCGCCGCGATTTTTCTGGAAGGCGATCTGACGCGGCCGCGTTCAATGTCATGGCGGTGCAGGCATGACCCGGACTGCAGGTATGCACTCGCTCATTGCCCCGTTCTGCTGGCTCAAGCCACGCACGACCACCTCGGACGATTTCCCGTCACGCCGCGCGAGTTCGGCCAGATCGAGCAACGCGGCGTAGCGCGCGGAACAGTCGCTCGCCGCGCCGGCGTCGGGGTTCGCGCGAAGGTCGTCGTTGGCGTCGCTGGCGTCGATGACTGCGTTGATCGCCAGCAACGTCGCCACGACGATCGTCGCGAGCGCGACCGTTTTGCGGAGCGCGCCCCGCGCAGCCCTTTGCGCTCGCGAGTGACGCCCCGCCTCAGCAGATGGTGGACACGAGCCCGCCATTTCGCACATCGCGTCGCACCGCGCGGCGCGACGTGAGCGCCACGATTCTACGCAGGTTCTGATTCTCATCGCCGCGCTCATCGTCAGGCCCAATGCGCCGGCACCCACACGCGCCCGACCCAATGGCCCGGCACCCAGACCGCAGCCCGCGGCGCGACATACAAGGGACGCGCCGCGACGTAGACGACCGACGGCGGGGGCGGCGCCACGACCACCACCGGCGGCGGAACATAGGCCGGCGGAGGCGTCACCACGACGGGCTTCAACGGCACGTACACGACCGGCGGCGGCACGACGACCGGCGGGGGCGGCGCCACGACCACCACCGGCTTCGGCGCAACGACCACGGTCGTACCGGTCGCCGTCGTGGTCCCGCCCGCGACCACCACCCCGCCTGTTACCACCGTACCGCTCGACGTCACCGTGTGGCCTTGCGTGCCGGTCACGCTCGTCGAAGTCGTCACGACGCCGGGCGCGACCCGCGTCGCGGTGCCTGAGTGATAGACGTTGTTGTTGTCCGGACCCGTCACCGTGCCCGAGCGCGCGCAGGTCGAACCCGCGCAATTCGTCGACGCAGAATGATTGACCGTATTGCCGTTCGACCCGGTGATCGAGCCCGACGACGAATACTGGCCCGGCGCGGTGCGCGTCACGTCGCCGGACGTCGTCGCCGTTTTGCCGTCGGGACCGGTCAGCGTGCCGCTATGCGAGCAGGAGCCGCCCGCGCAGCTGGTGTCGCCCGAGTGCTGCACCGAGTTGCCGTAGCGGCCCGTCGCGGTACCCGAGTTCGAGAACTGGCCGGGCGCCGTGCGCGTGACTGTGCCAGTGTTGTTTGCGAAGCCGCCATAGGGGCCGGCCACGCTGCCCGCATGCGAGCAGCTACCGCCGCCGCACGAGCCGTAGTGCGCGCCGTTATAGACGCCGCGCGACGTGTACGCGGTGCCGTGACCCGACCACGCGAACGCCGATGCGCTGCCGAGCGCGAGCACGGCGGCGGCCGCGCCGAACACCACCTTGCGCAGCGCGCCCCGCGCCATGCCGGCGCAGACCCTCTCGGAACCTGCGAATGAACGATTTTTCACGGTATGTCCTTGCTGGATTCGGGCCACTTGCGTCACTGCCGCGTGGCGACGAACGGACTATAGAAGGACACTCCGCGGAAATCATCACGGAACATATGTCGCGCTGTTTCACCGCGACGCGGGCCCGCCAGGCAAGGTTTTGCGGGCATTCGGCGGGAGCCGCGACATATTTCGACATAGTTTGCGAAACAGATGCGGCCGCCGGAATCGACTGCGGCCCCAGCCGCTCACTGCCCGACCGGCGTCACCTGCAGCGCGGCGGCCGACACGAACGCCGCATGCACGGTGTCGCCGACCTTCACGTCGCTCAAATCGACGTCGGGCGCGGCTTCGAAGGTCTGGGTCTGATACGCGCCGCGCAGCGTCACGAGGCGCTGCTTGCGATCGATCTTCAGCACGGTCGCGAGCACCTCGGTCTGCCGCGCCGACTCGTACCCGCCCGACGCCGGCGCATAGCTCCGCCGGTCGACCCGCTCGCGAATCCCCTTGCCCGCGCTGCTTGCCTTCTCGACCTTGGTAAGCAACGCATTCTTGTACAGCACGTCGACGCGATCGCCGATCTTCATCTGATCGAAACCGGCGACCTGCTGGCTGACGAGCACGATCGCGACGTCGCCATGCGGGCCCTTCAATGTCAGCGAGCGGTTGTCCGCATCGATGGCGACGATCTCCGCCGTCATATGCACCGGCTGCGCCGCGCTGAGCACCGCTTGCGCGGTGCTCGCCATGTCGTCCTGCGCTCGCGCCGGCGGGGCCGCGGCCACCACCGCGATGACCAATGCTGCAGCTATCGTCGCTGTTTTCATCCGCGTTCTCCTCCTGCAAGGGATCAATACGGCTCGACGGTCGGTCATGCGCGTCGAGCGCGATCGCTTCGTGCTATGCAGCATTCGTGCCCGGCGTCATGAACTCCGCGTCTACAGGACGACCACGGCCAACAGTATGACGCGAACGATTTGCCGACGTATGCATCGGCATGGCCGCCGACAGCCATCAGAAACGCCATCTCGGTACCGTGCTATTCTATATACCTATAGGGGGTATATGTATGGCACATCTGAGCATACACAAAGACGGCTTATTGAAACGCGTTCGTCGCATCGCGGGCCAGGTTCAGGCTATCGAGCGTTCACTGGAGTCGGACGCCGATTGCGAAAAAGTCCTGCACCTTGTGGCCGCGACCCGCGGCGCAATGAACGGCCTGCTCGACGAGATCGTCGAGGCGCACGCGCGCGAGCATGTCGCGCATCCGGACCTGACGGCCAGCCAGCGCAAGAAGGGAGTTGATGCATTGATCGGCGCAATCCGCCGCTATTCGAAGTAAGTTTGTATGACTGACCATCTGATCCGCAAACACGAGCACTCGTTTCTCGGCAGCTCGCACGACGACAACGCGCGCCGGACCCGCTTCGTCGTCGCGCTCACCGTTGTCATGATGATCGGCGAAATCGCGGCCGGTTACGTGACCGGCTCGATGGCGCTGCTCGCCGATGGCTTCCACATGGCGACGCATGCCGGCGCGCTCGGCATTGCCGCGCTCGCGTATGCGTTCGCGAGACGCAACTCGGCAAACCGCGCGTTCAGTTTCGGAACGGGAAAAGTGGGCGAGCTTGCCGGCTTCGCTTCGGCGCTGATTCTCGCGCTGGTGTCGCTTGGCATCGGCATCGAATCGGCGATCCGGCTCGTTCATCCCACCGGTGTCGCGTTCGGGCAGGCCGCGGTGATTGCGGCGATCGGGCTGGTCGTGAACATCGTCAGCGCGCTGCTGTTGTCGGGCGGCCATGCGCACCATGGGCATCACGATCATCACCATCATCACGACCATGCGCATGGGTCCGACAACAACCTGCGCTCGGCCTATGTGCACGTGCTCGCCGATGCGCTGACCTCGGTGCTGGCGATCGTGGCCATGCTGGCCGGCCGCTATCTCCGGTGGGTCTGGATGGACCCGCTGATGGGCATCGTCGGATCGATCGTCATCGCGCGCTGGGCATGGACGCTGATGCGCGACACGGCCGGCGTGCTGCTCGACAGAACCGACGAGCACGTGGCCGGCGAAATCCGCGAAATCCTGGATTCGCACGGCGACGCCGAGATCGCCGACCTGCACGTCTGGCAGATCGGCCCGGAGGCGCGAGCGGCGATCGTCAGTGTGCGCACGCATGGCGGCGTTACGGCCGAGACGATCCGCGCGCGGCTCGCGCCGGTGCATGAGGTCATGCATTTGACCGTCGAAGCGGCGTCATAACGCCTGCGCCCGGCGCAACAAGGCGCGATAAAAACAAAGGGCCGGCGTGTCTCGACGCCGGCCCTTCTGCTTTTTACTATTCAGCTTGCGCGGAGACCCGCCGAGCGCGGGGACCGAAGCTCGCGCCGAACCAGCTCACGCATCACACGCGCTCGATCGCGATCGCGATGCCTTGGCCGACGCCGATACACATCGTGCACAGCGCGAAGCGGCCCTGCGTGCGTTGCAGCTGATACGTCGCGGTCGTCACCAGACGCGCGCCGCTCATGCCGAGCGGGTGGCCGAGCGCAATCGCGCCGCCGTTCGGGTTCACGCGGGGATCGTCGTCGGCGACGCCGAGGGCGCGCAGCACCGCGATACCTTGCGAGGCGAATGCCTCGTTCAGTTCGATCACGTCGAACTGATCGATCGTCATGCCCAGACGCGCGAGCAGCTTCTGCGTGGCGGGTGCCGGGCCGATGCCCATCACGCGCGGCTCGACGCCGGCGGTGGCCACACCGAGCACGCGGGCGCGCGGCGTGAGGCCGAAGCGCTTCGCGGTCTCTTCATTGGCAAGCAGCAACGCCGCCGCGCCGTCGTTCACGCCCGATGCGTTACCGGCCGTAACCGTGCCGTCCGGACGCACGACGCCCTTCAGCTTCGCGAGCGTTTCGAGGCTCGTTTCGCGCGGATGCTCGTCCTGCATGACCGTGATCGGATCGCCCTTCTTCTGCGCGATCGTCACGCCGACGATCTCCTGCGCGAGCGTGCCGTCGCGTTGCGCGCGCGCCGCCTTCTGCTGGCTGCGCAGCGCGAATGCGTCCTGGTCGGCGCGGCTGATGGTGTAGTCGGTCGCGACGTTTTCGCCGGTTTCCGGCATCGAGTCGACGCCGTACAGCTTCTTCATCAGCGGATTCACGAAACGCCAGCCGATCGTCGTGTCGTAGACCTCGTTCTGACGCGAGAACGCGCTGGTCGCCTTGGGCATCACAAACGGCGCGCGGCTCATGCTTTCGACGCCACCGGCAATCATCAGCGCGGCCTCGCCCGACTTGATCGCGCGCGCGGCGATGCCGACCGCATCCATGCCCGAGCCGCACAGACGGTTGACCGTCGAGCCCGGCACGTCCTTCGGCAGACCCGCGAGCAGCAGCGACATGCGCGCGACGTTGCGGTTGTCGTCACCGGCCTGGTTGGCGCAGCCGTAGATGAGGTCGTCGATTGCGGTCCAGTCGACGTTCTTGTTGCGCTCCATCAGCGCCTTGAGCGGCACCGCGCCCAGGTCGTCGGCGCGCACCGACGACAGCGAACCCGCATAGCGGCCAATGGGGGTGCGAATCGCGTCGCACAGGAATGCTTCGGTCATGGGATGTCTCCAGTTGAGATGCTGCGTGCGCTGCGCCTCGGCCGGCCTTGCACCGATGACGCCGGTTCGATGCGCCGAGGCACCGGCCCGAGGGCCAACGGCCGCGGACGGGCAACTGCAAAATGGCGGCGGCGTAACGCGCCGACACGTCGAAGCAGCTTAGCGCAGGATCGTGAACGATGGGCTTGGGATTGACGACCGATACGGCTGCCGCCCCTTCTTCGCCCCGCCTCATGTTCTATATACGAACACAAGGTCATATATCGAACAAAACAGCCTCGATAATAGGCGGGGGCGCGAAAGCATGTCAAGCACGGTCGCAGCCGTGCCAAGCGACACCAGGGAATACGCGGAGGGGGTGATCTTCAGCGAACTTCGATTCCTTCATCGGCGATGTAGCCGCGAATCACGTCCGCGAAACTGCGCTCGGCCGCGAGCCCGAGCCGTTCGGCGCGCGACGTATCCCACGCGCCGGGCCAGCTGCCGACGATCTTCTCGATGCGCTCGTCGGGCTGCCGCACAATGCGGTTCGCGACCGCCTCGCCCGCGACCTCGCACAGTGCCGCGATCATCTCGTCGACCCTGACCGACAAGCCCGGCAGGTTCAGCACGCGTTGCTTGCCAAGCGCGGCGCCATCGAGTTCGAGGCCGGCGATAAGACCCTCGATCGCCTTGCGCGGCGACAGCAACCACAGCCGCGTCGAACCGGCGACCGGACACACGGCCTCCTCGCCATTGAGCGGCTCGCGGACGATGCCGCTCGCGAACGACGACGCCGCCGCATTCGGCCGCCCCGGCCGCACGCTGATGGTCGGCAGCCGCAGCACGCGGCCGTCGACGAAGCCGCGCCGCGAATAATCGTTGAGCAGCAGCTCCGCGATCGCCTTCTGCGCGCCGTACGACGACTGCGGATTGAGCGCGGTGTCGTCCTGCACGACTGCAGGCAGATCGCCACCGTAGACCGCGACCGAACTGGTGAACACGACGCGCGGTTGGTGCCCGCGCTGCCGGCAGATTTCGAGCAGCAGCCGCGACGCATCGAGATTGATGCGCATGCCGAGATCGAAGTCCGCCTCGGCCTGGCCGCTGACGATCGCAGCGAGATGAAAGATTACCGAGGTTTGATCGTCGATCACGCGTTCGAGCACACTGCGCTCCGCGATATCGCCGACTTCGGTGCGCACGCGCGCATCGCCGTAATCGTGTGCGCGCACGACGTCGAGCAACACGAGCCCGGTAATCGCTTGCGGCGCGCCGTGCGCATCTTTCAGTGCGCCGCGCGCGAGCAGCTCGCGTGCGAGACGCTGGCCGAGAAAACCGGCACCGCCGGTGATCAGTACTTTCATGGTTACGTGTGCGTCAGTGGTTGTCGGAAAGAGTCAACGCCCCGCATCGAGATAAGGCTTCAGCCAGCCAAGCCCCGCCGAGGTTCCCGCGCGCGGCCGGTATTCGCAGCCGATGTAGCCGTCGTAGCCGAGCGCATCGATCAGATCGAACAGGTACGGGTAGTTCAGCTCACCGATGTCGGGCTCGTGCCGCTCGGGCACACCCGCAACCTGGATGTGACCGATGCCGGCCATATCGCGTTTGAGCTTCATCGCGAGATCGCCCTCGACGATCTGGCAGTGATAGCAATCGAACTGCACCTTCAGATTCGGCGCGCCGACTTCGGCGCAGATCGCTTGCGCGTCGTCCTGTCGATTGAGGAAATAGCCGGGCATGTCGCGCGTATTGATCGGCTCGATGACGACCGTGATCTGTTCGGCTTGCGCGGCCCGCGCGGCATAGGCGAGGTTATTCAGGTACACGTCGCGTTGTGTTTTGCGCTGCGTTTCGCCCGCTTGATCGCCGGCGATCAACCCCGCCATCACATGCAGCTTGCGATTGCCGAGCACGCGCGCGTACTCGAGTGCCGTGTCGATGCCGTGGCGGAACTCGTCCTCACGGCCCGGCAACGACGCAAGGCCGCGCTCGCCGCCGCTCCAGTCGCCGGGTGGCGCATTGAACAGCACCTGCGTGAGGCCATGCGCGTCGAGCCGCGCCTTCAGCTCGCCCGGGCGGAACTCGTAGGGAAACAGGAATTCGACCGCGTTGAAGCCGTCGCGCGCGGCGGCGGCGAAACGATCGAGGAACGCGTGCTCGTTGTACATCATCGACAGATTGGAGGCGAAACGAGGCATGGCGGCAACTCCTTCAAGACAGTGCGATACGGTGCGCGGCGTTCATCGGCAATGCGCCTGCTACCAGCGCGCGCCGAACGCGGCACGGAGTTCTTCGATCGCGGCGGCGTCGAGCGGCGCGGGCCGCGGATTCGTCATCAGCCACAGGCGCGCGGTCTCCTCGAGTTCTTCAAGCGCATACGACGCGTGCGCGACCGAGCGCTCCCACACTACCGGCCCCAGACGTTCGAGCAACACCGCGCGCACCCGATCGGCCAGCGCAGCGATCTGCGCGGCCACTCGGGGATCACCCGGGCGTTCGTAGCGAATCAGCGGTACGTGGCCCACTTTCATCACGTAGTACGGTGTGATCGGCGGCAGCACATCCGCTTCGCTCCACACGCCCGCGAGCGTCAACGCGACCAGATGCGTCGAATGGGTATGGACGATGCCGCGCGCCTCGCCGTTGCGCGCATAGATACCGCGATGCAGCGCCAGCGTTTTCGACGGCTTGCCGCCCGACACCGCGTGGCCGTTTGCATCGACCTTCGCGATGTCGGCGGGATCGAGGCGGCCGAGGCACGCGTCGGTCGGGGTGATCAGCCAGCCGTCGTCGAGCCGCGCGCTGATGTTGCCGGCGCTGCCGACCGTATAGCCGCGTTGATACAGGCTCGCGCCGACCGCGCAGATTTCCTCGCGAACGCGCGCTTCGGCGCAGGTGTGAAGTGCCGGTGCGTCGCTCATTGCGCGGCTCCGTCGAGATGGCGCAGCGCCTTGTCGAAGAAGTCGGTGGTACCGAAATTGCCGGATTTCAGCGCGAGTGCGAGCGGTTCCGCTTCGGTCGTCGCCGTGGCCGGCACGCCCGGATCGATCTGCGCGCCGATGCGCAGCATGCGCACGTCGAGCGCCTGCACGACGGCGCCCGAAGTCTCGCCGCCCGCGACGACGAACTTGCGCACTCCCCGTTCGCGCAGACCGCGCGCAATCGCCGCCAACGTCTTCTCGACCAGATGCCCGGCCTCGTTGACGCCGAGTTCGCGCTGCACGGCCTGCACTTCGTCGGGCGATGCGGTCGCATAGACCAGCACCGGTTCCGCGTGTACGAAGCGCTGTTGTGCGAACGCTAGCGCCTCGCCGACGACGTCCTCGCCGCGCGCCGCCGCGAGCGGATCGATGCGGAACGCGGGCCGTGTCGCGCACCAGGCGGCGACCTGCGCGTTGGTCGCCGTCGACGCACTGCCCGCGAGCACCGCCGACAAACCTTCTATACGCGGCAATTGCGCGGCATGGGTTTGCTCGCCGAGCAGACCCGCGCGCCGGAAGTTGGCGGGCAAACCAAGCGCGACGCCGGAGCCGCCGGTGATCAGCGCGAGATCCGCGCAGGCCGCGCCGAGCGTGTGCAAATCGGCGTCGGACACCGCATCGGCAATCGCGATGCGCACGCCGTCGGCGCGCAACGCGGCGAATGCGGCACGCACGGCCGCATCGCCTTGCGCGAGCTGGTCGTAACGCACGAGCCCGACCTTCGATTGCGTTTGCCGCCGCAGCACGCGCACGAGGTTCGCGTCGCGCATCGGCGTCAGCGGATGGTTTTCCATGCCCGACTCGTTGAGCAGCGCATCGCCGACGAACAGATGACCGCGAAAAATCGTGCGGCCGTTCTCGGGAAACGCGGGACACGCGATCGTGAACGACGCGCGCTCAACGAACTCGGTGGACAGCGCATTCAGCAACGCATCGGTCACCGGGCCGAGGTTGCCCGCCTCGGTCGAATCGAAGGTCGAACAGTACTTGAAGAAGAATTGCCGGCACCCTTGCGCGCGCAGCCAGGCGAGCGCGGCCAGCGATTGCGCGACCGCGTCGGCGGCCGGGATCGTGCGCGACTTCAGCGCGACGACGAGCGCGTCGGCGCCAAGCGCTGCGTTGGAGGTGGGCACGCCGATCGTCTGCACCGTGCGCATGCCACCGCGCACGAGCATGTTGGCGAGATCGGTGGCGCCGGTGAAGTCGTCGGCGATGCAGCCGAGCAGCGCGGGTTTCGTTTGAGCCGTCATGACCTCTCCCTCGCCTATTGCTTCGTCGGCAATTCGATGGCTGGGAAAATCTTCACGACCGCCGAGTCGTCTTCGCCACCGTGGCCCGCCGTCGACGCCATCATGAACATCTGATGCGCTGCCGCCGACAGCGGCAGCGGAAACTTCGTGCGACGCGCGGTATCGAGCACGAGGCCGAGGTCCTTGACGAAAATATCGACCGCCGACAGCGGCGTGTAGTCGCCCGCGAGAATATGCGGCACGCGGTTCTCGAACATCCACGAATTGCCCGCGCTGTGCGTGATCACGTCGTACAGCGCGTGCGGGTCGACACCTTCGCGCAGGCCGAGCGCCATTGCCTCGGCGGCCACCGCGATATGCACGCCGGCCAGCAGCTGGTTGATGATCTTCACCTTCGAGCCTGCGCCATGCGTGGCGCCAAGCCGATACACGTTGCCGGCGATCGCGGCGAGCACGTCTTCGCACGCGGCATAAGCGGCCGCGGGACCGGACGTCATCATCGTCATCTCGCCCGACGCCGCGCGCGCCGCGCCGCCCGAGACCGGCGCATCGAGCATCTGCAGACCGGCCGCCTCGACGCGCTTGCCGAGATCGCTCGCGAACTCCGGCGCGACCGTGGCACTCGCGATCACGACGCCGCCCGGCTTCATGGCCGCGAGCGCGCCGTGCTCACCGAACAGCACGGTCTCGGTTTGCGCCGCATTCACGACCAGCGTGATCACGACCTCGCACTGCGCGCCGAGCTCCGCGGGCGTCGCACAGCCGATGCCCCCTTCATCGACGAACGCCTGCAGCGCGTCGCGCCGCAAATCGCACGCGTGGACCCTGAAGCCCGCGCGCAACAGCGAGCGCGCGACGCCGAGCCCCATGGCCCCCAAGCCAATGACACCGACATTTCTCGACATGCATGACCTCTATGGATGGGTGCCGCATTCGTGGGTTCGCGCGCGTCGGAATCACCGCGCGCCTTCAGCGCGTCAGACGATGCCCGCCCCGGCAAGCCGCCGCGCCGCGTTGTACAGATGCGTCTGCGCGGCATTGCGCGCCGCCATCGGATCGCCGGCGCGAATCGCCGCGGCGATCGCCGCGTGCTCCTCGCGCACCTGCCGCGAGAAGTCCTCGCGCAGCGCCTCGTTGCGGCGCGTGACGACCGTGCCCGCTTCGAGGTACTGATTGAGGAACGTCAGCGTCTTCAGGAAATATGGATTGCCCGTAGCCGCCGCGATCGCGCGATGAAACGCGACGTCTTCGGCGACGCCCTCTTCGCCATTGCCGACCGCGCGCTCGATGCGCGCGAGCGCGGCGTCGATCGCGGCCATGTCGGCATCGCTGCGGCGCATCGCGGCTTCCGACGCGACCTCCGCCTCGATCGCGCGACGCAGCGCGAGGATTTGCACGACCGAGCCCGGCTCTACGGCTTCTGCGTAGTCGATTCGCAGCGGGCGAATCGCGCCGTGCCCGGCGACGAACACGCCACTGCCCTGGCGCGGCTCGACCACCCCCTCGTTCTTCAGTCGCGACAGCGCCTCGCGAATCACCGTGCGGCTTACGCCGAACTGTTGCGCGAGCACGGCTTCGGTCGGCAGCCTGGCGCCGCGCGCGAAGGTGCCCTTGTCGATCTGCTTCAGCAGTTGCTGCGCGACTGTGTCGCTCAAAGCGCGCGCGGGAATCTTGTCGAACATGGCGGATCGGTTGGACAGGGTGTCGCGAATTAGTCAGGTTATCGGGTCATCATACAAATTTGGAGTGGGAATCGCATTCACGCAAACCCTGGGGTTTTTGCACAAATCGGCGTTATTTGGCGAAATAGAAGGCTTAAGCTATCGTCTCGCCTTTGCGCCGCAACGCAAAACGGGGCGCCGCATCGAAACGAACGCGCGTCGCGCGTCCTTCGCGCGCACTCTTCCGAACCCACGATCAAGGTCCATGAGCAAAGCCCTGCCGCCGTCTTCCGTCGCGCCCGCCAACGCCGAACCGGCCCCGGAGAAACCGGGCGACTCGTACGTGCAGTCGTTCGCGCGCGGCCTCGCGGTCATCCGCGCGTTCGACGCGACGCGGCCTGAACAGACGCTCACCGACGTCGCCGCGGCGACTGGCCTCACGCGCGCCGGCGCGCGCCGGATCCTGCTGACGCTGCAAACACTCGGCTATGTGGAAGCCGAGGGACGCCTGTTTCGTCTGACGCCGAAGATTCTCGACCTCGGCTTCGCGTATCTGACCTCGATGCCGTTCTGGAATCTCGCCGAACCGGTGATGGAAAGCCTGTCGGCGCAGGTGCACGAAAGCTGCTCCGCGGCCGTGCTCGATCGCACCGAGATCGTCTACGTGCTGCGCGTGCCGACTCACAAGATCATGACGATCAACCTGTCGATCGGCAGCCGCCTGCCCGCGTACTGCACGTCGATGGGCCGCGTGCTGCTTGCCTCGCTCGACGACGAGACGCTCGACGCGACGCTGAACTCGACGCCGCTCTACGCGCACACGCCGCGCACCGTCACCGACAAGCAAGAGTTGAAGAAGCTGATCGAGCAGGTGCGTCGCCAGGGGTGGGCGATCGTCGATCAGGAGCTCGAAGGCGGCTTGATTTCGCTGTCCGCGCCGATTCGCAATCGCCAGGGCCGCGTGATCGCCGCGATGAACATCAGCGGCAACGCACAGCGCAATTCGGCCAAACAGATGGTGAAGGCGTTCCTGGAACCGCTGCAGCGAGCCGCGCAGACAGTCTCGGAGATGGTCGCGCGGCGCGGCTAATGAACGTTTCGTGGCTCCGGCCGCGCGGTGATGAGCTTCCGGGCGCGCACGCCTCGTGCGCGCCGCGGCGTGTGCATCAAGCGCTCACTGCGCGAGATAGCGCTCCACCAGCCGTGCCCAGAACGCCGCGCCGATCGGCAGACTGCGGTCGTTGAAGTCGTAGTGCGGGTTGTGCACCATGCAACCGTCCTCGCCGACGCCATTGCCGATGCGCAGGAACGTGCCCGGCCGCTTCTGCAGCATGAATGCGAAGTCCTCGCTGCCCATCAGGATGTCGGTCTGCTCGACCACCTTGTCGTCGCCCACCAGTTCGCGCGCGACCTGCACCGCGAAATCCGTTTCGGCATCCGTATTGATGACGACCGGATAGCCTTCGATGTACTCGACGTGCGCTTTGCCGCCATAGCTCGCGGCCTGCGACTCGGCCAGTTCGGTGATGCGCTTCTTCAGCAACGCGCGCACCTCGGGGCTGAACGAGCGCACGCTGAGCTCGAGCCGCGCGCTGCTGGAAATCACGTTGTTCGCGGTGCCCGCGTGGATCGAGCCGACCGTCACCACGGCCGGCTGCGACGGATCGACGTTGCGTGCGACGATCGTTTGCAGCGCCATCACGATGCTCGCGGCGACCACGACCGGATCGACGGTCAGATGCGGACGCGCCGCATGGCCGCCGACGCCTTCGATCGTGATGATCGCCTTGTCGCCCGCCGACATGAACGGTCCCTTGCGGAACAGCAACACGCCCGGCTCGGCTCCCGGATGGTTGTGCAGGCCGAACACGGCGTCGCACGGGAAGCGCTCGAACAGGCCGTCGTCGATCATCTTCAGCGCACCGCTGTCGATGCCGCTTTCCTCGGCCGGCTGGAAATACAAATGCACGGTGCCCGAGAAATTGCGCGTGGCCGCGAGACGTTGCGCGGCGCCGAGCAGGATCGTGGTGTGACCGTCGTGGCCGCACGCGTGCATCTTGCCGCGGGTGCCGCTCGCGTACGGCAGGCCGGTCTGTTCGATGATCGGCAACGCGTCCATGTCTGCGCGAATGCCGATGCTGCGCTTGCCGTCACCCTCTTGCAGCGTGCCGACCACGCCGGTCTTGCCGACCCCACGCGTGACCTGCCAGCCCCACTGTTCGAGTTTTTCCGCGACGAGCGCCGCGGTCTGCACTTCCTCGTACGCGAGTTCCGGATGGTGGTGAATGTGATGGCGAATCTCGCGCAGGCTCGCGCCGGCGGGTTCCAGATCGGATACTTCGGTCAAACGCGGGGTCTCGTTCATAGTTTGTATGGCTCCAGTGAGTAGCCTCGCACTATAGCCACGCCGTTTTGTTCGAATAAGATGCTATTTTTTTCACCCTGATTAACAGGCCTTATATACGGGATTACCCTTATGAAGCTGCAGCAGTTGCAGGCCTTCGTCGCCGCCGCGCATCACCGCAGTCTGCGCGCCGCCGCGCGTGAGCTTGGCGTCACGCAGCCGGCCGTCACGCATACGATTCGCGAGCTGGAAAGCGCGCTCAACGCCGAGCTGATGGTGCGCAGCGTGCGCGGCATCGAGCTGACCGCGTGCGGGCTCGCGCTGTTGCCGCGCGCCGAGCAGTTGCTCGGCGACATGCGCCGCACGGTCGAGGCCGTCGAGCAGGTCAAGGGCGAACTGGCCGGCAAGGTCAGCGTCGGCACGATGCCATCGCTGGCGCTGACGGTACTGCCGCATGCGGTGTCGAGCTTTCGCGAGCGGATGCCGCTCGTGAGTCTGCATCTGGAGGAAGTGACGGTGCCCGACGCGCTCGCGCGTCTGCGCAACGGCGCGCTCGATCTCGCGGCGATCCATCACGTTCTGGCATTGGATAACGATCTGGTGCAGGTGCCGCTGTACTCGACGCAGTTCGTCGTCACGATGCGCGCTGGCCATCCGCTCGCGAACGTCACGCGTCTGTCCGAGCTGCTCGACGCCGAGTGGATCGTCACGGTGGGCGCCGACCACTTCCCGCACAGCGTGATGATGGCGATGTTCAGCGCGCACGGCTTGCCGGTACCGAAGCGCTTGCTGCGCGCGCCGTCGTCGTTTGCAGTCACGCTCGGGCTCGTGTCGCAGACCGACGTGATCAGTTGCTTCACGCGGCCGCTTGCGCAGAGGGTCGCGCCGCTCGGCATTCGCGTCGCACAGATCGAAGACGCGCTGCCGAACTACGATCTGAGCATCATCTCGCGACGCGATCTGCTGCCGACGCCGGCCGTGCAGCAGTTCGTCGCATGTTTGCGGCAGGTGACGGGGGAGCGGATGGGAGCCGTGCAGTAAGGCCGCGTGCTTGCGCTACGCGCTCACCTGCTCCTTGAGCACCGTGATCAATGCGTGCCCCGCTTCTTCGAGCGCGCCGGAGTTGTCGATCGTCGTGCAGCGCACGCCGGCCGGCAACGCAAACGGCGCGCGCCGCGCGAGCCGCGCCGCGACCTGCTCCGACGATTCGCGCGCCCGCGCGCCGAGCCGTGCTTCGAGAATATGCGGCGCGGCGCTCACGTGCACCACCTCCGCGCGTGGATAGCGCGCGAGCGCATGCTGCAGGTACTGCCGCGAGCCGTTGACGACCACCGTGCAGCCGCGCGCGAGCCACGCATCGAGTTCGATGCCGATGCCATAGCGCAGCGAATGGCTCGACCATTCGAGCGCGAACAGGCCAAGCACCGAGCGCGCGGCGAACTCCTCGACGCTTAGTGCAACATGCACCTCGCCATTGCCGCTCGGCCGCGTGATGTAACGATGCGCGAATACGAGCGGCTCGCCGGCGAGCCGCATCCGCGCGAACTGCAGCAGCGAATCCTTGCCCGCGCCCGACGGCCCCATCACATAGATCAAACGCCCAGTCATTGGCTGCTCACCTCGTCTTGCTGCTTGTTCGTGCGATCGCCAGGTTGCGCGCCGTGGCTGAACGGCAGCGGCTGCCAAAGCACGAACGGCTCGCCCGGCGCCGGCTCGACGAACAGCGCGGCCTGATCCACAGCGAGCGGCCCGAGCGCGGGCGTGCGCTCCCGCCACCATGCGAGCAGCGTCGCGCGCTCGTCGGCATCGGCGAGCGAACTGGACAACGTCATGTGAAAACGGAACTCGTCGAACACGTACGGATAGCCCCATTGCAACAGCAACGCACGTTGGCGCTCGCTGAGCGGCGCGGCGAGCCGTCGCTCGAGATCGGCCGCCGACGGCCGCGCGCACAGCCCGTCGAGCGACTGCAGCGCGTTCGACGCGAGTTCGCGAATGCGCGTCTCGCCATCTGCATCGGCCGGTCGCAACGCGACGAAGTCGCCCAGCGTGGCCGCTTCTACCGGCAACGTGAACGGCCGCTGCGCGAGCGCCCAGGCTCGCGCGGCCGCGAGCACGTCGGGCTGCGTGACGCCGGCGCCGAGCCGGAACGGGGCGACCAGCGTGCCATGCCAGCCATAGCGGCGCGGCGCGTCGGTCAATGCGGCGAGCGGGCGCGTCAGGCCTGGCGGCTGCGGCTGCGCTCGGCGCTCGCCGCTTTGCGCATCGCGGCCGAGCCATGTCGAGCCGGCCTGCCACCACGCCGATTCAACCGACGGCGCGTAGTACAGCGCAAAGCGCGCTTCGGCACTCCATGCGGGGCCGCTCACAGGTCATGCTCCACGAGCAGTTGCACGCGATCGGCCGCGAAATGCGTGAAGCCGTATTTGACCGGCGTGCCCTGCAGATCGACGTCGACGTTCTCGACCCACAGCACCGGCTGCTGACGGTTGATGTTGAGCCGCCGCGCGACTTCCGGCTCGGGCAGCACGCTGCCGATGCGGCTCCACTTGCGCAGATAATCGTCCACGCCGAATTCGGCCAGCGCTTTCGTCGTGCCGCCGAGGCGTTGCACGACCTCCGGCAAATCCGGAAAACGCGCGGCCGGATACCAGCTGCGCGCGTACGTGAGCGGCACGCCGTCCGACGCGTTCAGCGATTCGATGCGATAGACCGCCGCGCCCGCGCGCAGACCCAACGCCTTCGCGACACTGGGCTCGGCCTTCACGCGCGCGGCCGACAGCATCGTGCCCGCGGGCGAGTGATGTTGTTGACGCAGGTTCTCGGTGAAACGCGTACGGCGGCCGATCGAATAGTCGATCGCGCCGGGCTGCACGAACGTGCCACGCCCCTGCTCGACGCTGACGAGGCCGAGCGCGGCGAGGCCGAGCATCGCGCGGCGCACCGTGTGACGGTTGACGTCGAAGCGCTTCGCCAGCTCACCCTCGCTCGGCAGCCGCCCTTCTTCCCCGAACCCGCTTGCCGTGATCTCTGCGGCGAGAATCTGTTCGATCTGTCTCCAGACGGCCACGCCCGCGCCGCGTTCGAGCGTCGTGGCCGGCGCCGCGCTGTCGTTCGATGTCATGGTGCTGTCATTCCCTTCGGTTCAAATGATCGCCATGACGTGCATTGTAGTGCGCGAGCCGTGATGAAAATATGAACGTCCGCCGCGCACAACAGTCCAGACAACTATGCTTATAAACGTCTAGACGTTTAGATGAATAGATGCTTCAATGTCCACTCGCTGGATCGACAGGAAATCCGATGAGCCCGAGTTCCGTTCCGCCCAATCCACCCTCTTCGCCGTTGCCGGCCGTGTCTTCGGCGACGCGGCGCGCCTGGATGGCCGTGCTGGCGCGCACGCCGCGCGCCGACCTCGAAGCCGCGCTGCAGCGCGCGCTGCAAGGCCGCCCCACCCCCGCCTACGACTGGCTGCGCCCCCCTGAAATCGGCCTCGCGATGGTGCGCGGGCGCATCGGCGGCAGCGGCGATCCGTTCAATCTCGGCGAAGCCACGGTTACGCGCGCCACGCTGCGTCTGCATGCCAGTGGCGACGCCGAAGCCACCGTCGGCGTCGCCTGCCATCTGGGACGCGACCGCCGTCGCGCCGAACTTGCCGCACTCGCCGATGCCTTGCTGCAGATGCCCGAGCATCACGACAGCCTGCATCGTCAATTGATCGAGCCATTCGCCGCGCAACAGCAGGCCCGGGGCGCGCAACAGCAACAGGACGTCGCGGCGACGCGCGTCGAATTCTTCACGATGGTGCGAGGCGACTGATGGAACGTTCACCGATTGCGTTGTCCACGCTGACGCCGGGTTTCGCGGACCCGGTCCACGACACCCAGACCGTGTTTCGCACGCTGCTCGACGCGTTGTCGCGGCCCGGCACGATCGGCGTGATCCGCGACGTGCTGCCCGAGTTGCGCAACACGCCGGTCGAACCCGCCGCGTTTGCCGCACTGCTGACGCTCTGCGACTACGCGACGCCGGTGTGGCTCGCGCAGCCTGATCCCGCGCTCGCGTCGGCGTTGCGTTTTCATACCGGCGCGCCGCTCGTCGATGCGCCCGGCAACGCCGCGTTCGTGTATGTGCACGATGCCGACGCGTTGCCATCGCTCGAAAGCTTCGCGCCCGGCAGCGCCGAGTCACCGGAACAATCGGCCACGTTGCTGATCCGCGTCGACGCGCTGACGGGCGGCGCAGCGGTCACGCTGAGCGGCCCCGGCATTCTGGATGCCGAAACGATTTCGCCGCTCGGTCTTCCCGCGCGGTTCTGGCAAGAACGCGCAATGCTCGCGCCGCTGTTTCCGTGCGGCATCGACTGTTATCTGGTTTGCGGCCCGCGCGTGATCGGCCTGCCGCGCACAACCGAAGCGAAGGTGAACTGATGTACGTTGCCGTCAAAGGTGGAGAACGCGCGATCGAAGCGTCGTGGCGCCTGCTAGACAAAGCGCGCCGCGGCGATACGCGAATCGCCGAACTGAGCGTCGCGCAGATTCGCGAGCAGTTGCGGCTCGCGGTCGCACGCGTGATGACCGAAGGCTCGGTCTACGACGAGGAGCTTGCGGCGCTCGCAATCAAGCAGGCGGCCGGCGATCTGGTCGAGGCGATTTTCCTGCTGCGCGCGTATCGCACCACGTTGCCGCGCTTCGGCTATACGCGCGCCATCGATACCGAAACGATGCAGGTCGAGCGGCGCATCTCGGCGACCTTCAAGGACCTGCCCGGCGGCCAGTTGCTCGGCGCGACCTATGACTACACGCAGCGTCTGCTCGATTTCGCGTTGCTGGCCGATGGTGATGGCGCGCGGCAGGACGTGACGCGCGGCAACGCGCCCGTTCCGCAAGAACCGCCAGCGCCAGAATCGATGCCGCGAGTCGTGTCGCTGCTCGACAAGGAAGGCCTGATCGAACAGGAGCGCCCGACACCCGACGGCGCGGAACCCGGCGACCTGTCGCGTGAACCGCTCGCGTTTCCGGCGAGCCGCGCGACGCGTCTGCAAAATCTCGCGCGCGGCGACGAAGGCTTTCTGCTCGCGATGGGCTATGCGACGCAACGCGGCTACGCGCACTCGCATCCGTTCGCGGGCGAGATCCGTTTCGGCACGATCGCGGTCGAGATGGACCTCGACGAACTCGGCGAAGCGGTCGACATCGGCGATATCGACATCACCGAATGCCAGATGATCAACCAGTTCGCGGGCAGCGGCACGGTGCCGCCGACCTTCACGCAGGGCTACGGCCTCGCGTTCGGCCACTCGGAGCGCAAGGCGATGGCGATGGCGCTCGTCGATCGCGCGTTGCGCGCCGAAGAACTCGGCGAGACGCTCGCGTCACCGACGCAGGACATCGAGTTCATGCTGTCGCATAGCGACAACGTCGAGGCGTCGGGCTTCGTGCAGCACCTGAAGCTGCCGCATTACGTCGACTTCCAGGCGGAGCTGGAACTGGTGCGGCGTTTGCGCGCGCAGCATCGCAGCAACGATGAAACAAGCCGCGCCACCGACAAGGAGCAGGCAGCATGAACGCGCCCGACACCGCTGTTGCCAACACCTCATGCGACACCGCCGCGCACGGCTACAACTTCGCGTATCTCGACGAGCAGACCAAGCGCATGCTGCGCCGCGCGCTGCTGAAGGCAGTCGCCGTGCCGGGCTACCAGGTGCCGTTCGCGTCGCGCGAAATGCCGCTGCCGTACGGCTGGGGCACCGGCGGCATCCAGGTGACGGCCGCGATCATCGGCAAGACGGACACGCTGAAGGTCATCGATCAGGGCTCCGACGAAACCACCAACGCCGTCAACATCCGCCGCTTCTTCGCGCGCACCACGGGTGTGGCGACCACGCGGCACACGAGCGAAGCGACGATCATCCAGACGCGGCACCGGATTCCCGAAACGCCGTTGACCGAGCGGCAGATCCTCGTCTATCAGGTGCCGATGCCCGAGCCGCTGTACCGGCTCGAGCCGCGCGTCGCCGAATGCAAGACGCTGCATGCGCTCGCCGATTACGGGCTGATCAGCGTGAAACTGTACGAGGACATCGTGCATCACGGCAGCATCGCGACCACGTACGACTACCCCGTGATCGTCAATCATCGCTATCTGAGCTCGCCGTCGCCGATCCCGAAGTTCGACAATCCGAAGATGCATATGAACGCCGCGCTGCAACTGTTCGGCGCGGGCCGCGAGCGCCGCATTCACGCGATTCCGCCCTATACGCCGGTGCGCAGCCTCGACTTCGACGATCATCCGTTCGAAGTGCAGAAGTGGCAGCACGCGTGTGCGCTGTGCGGATCGAAGGAAAGCTTTCTCGACGAGATGATCGTCGACGATGCGGGCACGCGCATGTTCGTGTGCTCGGACAGCGACTACTGTCACGGGCGGCGCGGCGATGGCGATAGCGACGGCGACGGCGCTATCGAAGCGCAAGCGCCGCTGCCCCACGCCACGCGCGAAGGAGAATCCACATGACGCCGCTTCTGAGCGCACGCGCGCTCACCAAACAATATGGCGGCCGCAACGGTTGCCGCAACGTGAGTTTCGATCTGTATCCGGGCGAAGTGCTGTGCATCGTCGGTGAATCGGGTTCGGGCAAGACCACGCTGCTCAACACGCTGGCGCTGAAGACCGAGGCCGATAGCGGCTCGCTGCACTACACCGCGTCGCATGGCGACTCGCTCGATCTGCGCGCGCTGTCCGAGCCGCGCCGCCGTCTGCTGACGCGCACCGAGTGGGGCTTCGTGCAGCAGAATCCGCGCGACGGCCTGCGCAGCGGCGTATCGGCCGGCGCCAACATCGGCGAGCCATTGATGGCGGTCGGCGCGCGCCACTACGGCGAAATTCGCCGCACAGCCACGCAATGGATGGAGCACGTCGAGCTCGACCCCACGCGCATCGACGAATTTCCCGCCGCGTTTTCGGGCGGTATGCAGCAACGTCTGCAGATCGCGCGCAATCTCGTCACCGGTCCGCGTCTGGTGTTCATGGACGAACCGACCGCCGGTCTCGACGTGTCCGTGCAGGCGCGTCTGCTCGATTTGCTGCGCACGCTGAGCTCGACGCTGCATCTGTCGGTGCTGATCGTCACGCACGATATCGGCGTCGCGCGTCTGCTCGCGCATCGGCTGATGGTGATGCAGGGGGGCGAAGTCGTCGAGGCGGGTCTGACCGATCAGGTGCTCGACGATCCGCAGCACCCGTATACGCAAACGCTGGTTTCCTCGGTTCTGCCGGTTTGAGGCTCACGATGCAATCCACTGAGGTAGTCAATGAAGCAGGCAGCGATGCACGCCACGGCGAGCGCGCTTTCGCCGACAACGCGGCGCTGATGCTGCGCGCCATCGGCATCGGCAAGACTTTCACGCTGCACGGCCAGGGCGGTGTGCGGATCGACGCGCTCGCGAACGTGTCGCTCGAGGTCGAGCGCGGTGAATGCGTGGTGCTGGTCGGGCCGTCGGGTGCGGGCAAGAGCACGCTGCTGCGCTGTCTGTACGGCAACTATCTGGCGAGCACCGGCTCGATTGCGATTCGCGACACCAGCGATCACGGTCGGCCCATTGCAATCACCGGTGCCGAAGCGCGTGACGTGCTGCGGCTGCGCCGTCGCGTGGTCGGCTATGTGAGCCAGTTTTTGCGCGTGATCCCGCGCGTGCCGACGCTTGCGCTGGTCGCCGAGCCGCTGGTCTTGCACGGCGTCGCCGAACCCGAAGCGAGCGCGCGCGCCGCTGAATTGCTCACGCGGCTCAACGTGCCGGAACGTCTGTGGTCCCTCGCGCCCGCGACGTTTTCGGGCGGCGAGCAACAACGCGTGAACATCGCGCGAGGTTTGATCGCCGAACATCCGCTGCTGCTGCTCGACGAACCGACCGCTTCGCTCGATGCGGAAAACCGCGACGTTGTGGCCGATCTGATCGTCGAGGCGCGCGAGCGCGGCGCGGCGATCGTTGGTATCTTTCACGACGAAGAGACCCGCAACAAGGTCGCGACGCGCCGCCTGGAACTGCGGGCGCCGCTGCGGCACTAAATTGACACCAGTCCCGACTGACTACGGAGCAAGTCGATGTTGATCAGCAACGCTCGCATCGTGACGCGAGACGAAGAATTCATTGGCACCGTGCGCGTGGAAGACGGCGTGATTCGCGACGTCGAACGCGGCGCGGGTTTGGCGCGCGACGCCGAAGACTGGGACGGCGATTATCTGCTGCCCGGTCTGATCGAACTGCATACGGACAACCTCGAGAAGCACCTCGTGCCGCGTCCCGGCGTCGAATGGAATACCGACGCGGCCTTCGTGATTCACGACGCGCAGGTCGCCGCAGCCGGCATCACGACGGTATTCGACGCGCTCGCCATCGGCTCGCGCTCGAGCGTTGGGCTGCGTAACCGCGATGTGCAAACGCAATGCGCCGATTCGCTGCTGCGGCTGTCCACGCGTCGACTGCTGCGCGCCGAGCACTTTCTGCATCTGCGCTGCGAGATCGCGACCGCCGACGTGCTCGAGGTATTCGATTCGCTGTGCGCGCATCCGCTGCTGCGGCTCGCGTCGGTGATGGACCATACGCCGGGCCAGCGCCAATGGCACGACCCCGAGCAATGGCGCCGCTTCCAGGAGCGCAACGGCAAGATGAGCGACGAGCGTGTCGCGAGCACGCTCGCCGAACTCGCGGTCGAACAGGAGCGTTACGCGGATGAGCACCGCCGCGAGATCGTCGCGCGTTGCCGGCGGCTCGGCATTCCGGTCGCGAGCCACGACGACACGCTGATCGAGCACGTCGAACAGGCGAAGGCCGAGGGCATCGTGCTCGCCGAATTCCCGACCACGCGCATCGCCGCGCAAGCCGCGCGCGAGCATGGCATCGCGACGATCATGGGCGCGCCGAACATCGTGCGCGGTGGCTCGCATTCGGGCAACGTGTCGGCGCTGGAACTCGCGCGCGCGGACCTGCTCGACATTCTGTCGTCGGATTACGTGCCGTCGAGCTTGCTGACCGCGGTGTTCGATCTCGTCGAAAAAGCGGGCTGGTCGCTGCCGCGCGCGATGGCAACGGTCTCGGCCGAGCCGGCGCGCACCGCCGGTCTCACGGACCGCGGCGCGATCGAGCCCGGCCTGCGCGCGGATCTCGTGCGCGTGACGATGCTCGACAAGCTGCCGGTGCCGCGCGCGACTTATCGCGCAGGGGTGCGGATCGTTTGAGTGGGCTGGTTGAGCGCGCCTGCTTCTCAGGTCGACAACGGCACACGCTCCGGCTCATTCGCGGCGCGATCGCGGCGTGGCAATAGAAAACCCTCAGCGGCGCGGGTAAAACCGCGTCACGCGGTGGGCTCCGCCTCGCGCCCCTCGGTCGCATCGCGCGCGGCGTGCGCCTGGGCCAGCTGGGCCTGGGCAGCCCTCGCCTGCCCAGCCTGTTCGTCGAGTCGCATGGCGAGCAGATCCTGATAGCGCAGATACGCGCAACGGCCACCCGATTTCGCCGCATACATCGCGGCATCGGCGTTCAGCAGCAGTTCCTCGGCATTGCCGCTGTCGTGCGGGAACTCGCCGATGCCGATGCTCGCGCCGACCGTCATGCTATTGCCGTCGACGGTCAGCGTTTCGTTCAGCGCGTCCATGATGCGCTCGGCGATTTCTGGCGTGACCTCGGCCGCGCGCTGCCCTTCGATCAGCACGATGAATTCGTCGCCGCCGAGCCGCGCGACCACGTCCCCGGCATACAGCACGTCCTTCAGACGGCGTGCGACCGCGACCAGCACCTTGTCGCCGACCGAGTGACCGAACTGATCGTTAATCTGCTTGAAGCGGTCGAGGTCGACGAACAGCACGGCGAGGCCTTCGCGGTGGAAGCTTGCCTCCTCGATCGCGTTCTCGAGCTTCTGCATGAACAGCATGCGGTTCGGCAAACCGGTCAGCACGTCGTGCGAGGCCAGATGCACGAGCTCGCTCTGCTTGCTGTGCAGCGTATCCATCTGCGCGCGGATTTCGCAACGCAAACGCTCGAAGCAGCGCGCGAGCACGCCGATTTCGTCGGTGCGTTTGAGCGGCAAGGTGTGCATCGCGTGGTCAGCGAACAGGTGAGTCGCCGCATACGCGAGCAGATGCAGCGGCTTGGTCAGCGCTCGCGCGAACAGGATCGCCAGCAGTACCGACAATGCGCTGAACACCAGCACCATGCGAATGATCCGCGTGCCGAGCTGATTGGCGCCGGTCAGCACGTCCTCGAGCGGCTTCGCGAGACCGAGCACGATGAAGCGGTTGCCCTCGGAACCGCCGAACGGCCGCCGCACGAACGCGAGCACACGGCCGGCCGCCTCGCCGGGTCTCGCGAGACCGTTGATGAGCACCTCGCTTTGGCGTTGCTCGAACAGTTGCTTCGTGGCCGGAAAGCTGTCCTGCA
Source organism: Paraburkholderia sp. UCT31 (assembly GCF_014397655.1). Lineage (NCBI taxonomy): Bacteria > Pseudomonadati > Pseudomonadota > Betaproteobacteria > Burkholderiales > Burkholderiaceae > Paraburkholderia > Paraburkholderia sp. UCT31. The sequence continues at coordinate 13,554 of NZ_VZQP01000032.1, read as the reverse complement.
TCAGCACGCGACGGCCGCGGTCGAAGCCGAAGGTTTTCGACCCGTCGGGATGGATCAGGAAGTCGCCCCACTCGTTCGCCAGATAGACCTGATAGTCGCTCGGCAGATCGCTCTGTAAACGCCGCAGCATGCCGGCCAGATCGACGTCGATTACGACGACGCCGACCACCGTGCCGCGCGCATCCGCGATCGGCGTGCCGAGACGCAGCGTCGGCTTGCCTTGCGCCGCATGCGTGCCGGATTCGTGATTGACCGAAATCGGCGACGTGTAGATGCGGCCCGGCGAAAACGCGAGCGTTTCGAATACGTAGGGAAACTGAGCTTTTTCCTGCAAATCGTCACCCTCTACACGCACGAGGCCATCGCTGTCGCGATCGAAACGGATCAGTTCGAGACCGTGATGCTGCCGCGTGATCAGCCGCACTTGCAGATACTCCGGGTGGTGCAGCATGAAGCTCGAATACACCTGCGCGAGCCGCTCGCGGCCGAGGTTCGGGCCGATACCGTCATCGGTCTGCGCGACGCTCACCGACGACGGCATCGTCGCGAGCACGAGCGCGTCTGCCGCGACGTCGTCGATCGATACCGCGATGCGCTGGCCGAGCAGCTCCGTCGACGTCTGCAGGCTGTGCTCCGCTTCGTTGACCAGCATCGTGCGATTCGCGCGATACGCGTAATAGCCGGTCGCGCCCGACGCCAGCACGCCGATGCACGCGAGCAGCACGGATAGCTTGAAGGTCAGGCCGCGATGCAGCATCAGAAGCGCTCCGAACGGTCGCCCGACACGATGCGCGTCCACAGTTGCTCGCGGCGCTCGATATCTTCCACCGGACTGATCCAGACGATGTGCGCGTTGGCGCTGCCTTCGGCCGGCTCGGTCAGCGTGTTCGCGAGCCCCTGGCGCTGTGTCAGCAACGCGCTCACGCTCGGCTCGAGCATGTAGTTGATCCATGCGAGCGCGAGCGGCTGGTCGCTCGCCGCGCGCGTCATCGACCAGCAATCGAGCCACGCGAGCGCGCCTTCGTCCGGAATCACGTAGCCGACGTCGGCGCCCGCGCGCCGCAGCAACTGCACCTGCTGCGTGCCGTAGTTGCCGAACATCAACGCGACCTTGTGCTGGATGAAGAATGCGGTCGCCTCTTCGGGCAGCGTGTAGTAGGTCAGCAGGTTGCGGCGCAGATCGACGAGCTTGTGCGCGATCGTGCGCATCTGCGCGGGGTCGAGTTGAAACGGATGCGGATAGCCGAGCGCAAGCGCGGTGAACGAGAAGTTGTGCTGCGCGCTATTGAAGTCGAGCACCTTGCCACGATAGCGCGGGTTCCACAGTTCGAGCATCGAATGCGGCGCAACCGGAATCTGCTTGCGATCGTAGATGAGTCCCATCGACGAATACGTGAACGGAATCGCGTATACCTTGCCCGCCGAGGTCAGGCCGTCGATCGAGCCGAGCGCCTGGAAACGCGGCAACTGCTTCTTCGTATTCGGCAGACTCGCGAGATCGAGCGGCGCGAGCAGATTCGCCTGCGTATAGCGGCGGATTTCGGCGGTGTTGGCGGCGAGTACGTCGAACGGCGGCGCGCCCTTGCTGTGCATCTGCGCCCACAGCGCCTCATCGGAATCGACGAGCGTGACCTCGACCTTCGCGCCGTAGCGCGCTTCGAACGCCTTCACGACGTCCGGGTCCGCATAGCCGGGCCATGCGAGAACGTGCAGCACTTTCTCGGCGGCCGCTGCGGGCGTCGCCGCGCCGAAACCCGCGCACAGCAATGCGCCTATCAGAACGCCCGACACGCGGGGTAAAAACTCGGAAAAAACGTCGCACGAAAATCCGGATGCGCCAATCGATGAAAATCCCGATGTAACGCTCGACAAAAAACTGTCAAAAAAACGGCGTTGCAATAATGCCGCGCGAGCCCGCACGCCGGCGCTCGCGATTTGTCGCTTAAAAGTCTGTTTACGACAGCCTGTTCGATCCGCCGTGAACAACATCGTGTGCATGCATAACACCGTTGAGCAGAAAGGCCATGTGAGCGAGCGCAAACGCGCGGAATTTGAATCTTGACGGCCGTCCAACGACCTGCGCCCGAGCGATCCCCGCCTGCGCGGGCGGCCGGCGTCCAACGCAGGGAGCATCGATGATAGCGCCAAAGCCTTTGTTTTTGCACCGGTTCGAAACGGCGGGGCAAAAATATCGGTGTTGGTAATAACGTGCAAGGCAATAGCCTCGAGGCTGTTCTTAATTAACGGCAAATTCAGCCGCGAGCTTTAACGATCCGTCCACGTTTCAAACTCGCGTTTCAAACCGGTTTTCGGTGAACTCGCGAGAAAACCGGCGTAAATCCCAGTCGATTACGCTCGCCGGCCCTTCGGATTACCGCTCGTGCATTGCATCCGCGTTACGCAAACCCTACCAACGGTGTACGATCCGGCCACACCAGCTGGGGCGCAAGCGTTGCTCTAGAGGGCCTCCTCCCGCGCCATCCGGTGTTTTACTAGCTTCCCAATATTTTTGAACTGATAAGCTTGGCGCGCGTTGCAGGCCACCCCGGCTTGCATCCTGACCAGAAGCCCGTTTGCGAGTCGCGCCGGGCGTCCCGAGGCGGCACAACCGCCGAGGGCGTAATTGAACTACACCGAGGAGTAAAAACAGTGAAAAAACTGCTAGCGGCTTTGACGGTTGCTCTGCTTGCCACCGTCTCGATTGGCGCACACGCTAAAGATTGGTCGACGATCCGTTTTGGTGTTGATGCCAGCTATCCCCCGTTCGAGTCGAAAGGCGCGGACGGCAAGCTCGTTGGCTTCGATATCGACCTCGGCAACGAAATTTGCAAGCGCGTCGGTGCGAAGTGCGTGTGGGTGGAAAACGACTTCGACGGCATGATCCCGGCACTGAAGGCGAAGAAGTTCGACGGCGTGCTGTCGTCGATGTCGATGACGCCGCAACGCGCCGAACAGATCGCTTTCTCGTCGAAGCTGTTCAACACGCCGACGCGCCTCGTCGCGAAGCAGGGCTCGGGCATCCTGCCGACCGCTGAATCGCTGAAGGGCAAGACGGTGGGCGTCGAACAGGGCACCATCCAGGAAACCTACGCGAAGACCTACTGGGAACCGGCGGGCGCGAAAGTCGTGGCGTATCAGAACCAGGACCAGGTCTACGCCGACCTGATCTCGGGCCGTCTGGACGCAGCGCTGCAAGACGCGGTGCAGGCTGACCAGGGCTTCCTGAAGACGCCGCGCGGCAAGGGCTTCGCGTTCGTCGGCAAGGACCTCGACGATCCGAAGATCCTCGGCAATGGCGCCGGCATCGGCATGCGCAAGGAAGACACCGATCTGAAGGTGAAGGTCGACAAGGCGATCGCCGACATGATCAAGGACGGCACCTACAAGAAGATCGAGAAGAAGTACTTCGACTTCGACGTGTACGGCAGCTAAATTGCCCATGCGCGCCGTACGGCGCGCCGGCAGCGTGTCCGAAACGGGCTCCGCGACGCGGAGCCCGTTTTGTTTTTGCGGCTCCACATCTAGCCACATCAAGCCACATCGTGTGGCATATCGGCTAAGATCGTGCGAGACGCGGCTCCCCTGAGACAGGTTGCCGCAGTCCGCGCATGCGGACCACGCGCGCTGCCGGCGCGCATCTTTCCCCTTGCAATCAACCACCTAGCGCGGCTGCTCCGACCGGGCCGCGAAGCCAAAACCATGCAAACCCTGACCCATCCGCTGATTGCCCCGTCGCTTGGCACCGCCCGTGAACTGACGAGTTTCCACTACGGCCCCGGCGGCGGCCAGAAAATCTATATCCAGTCGTCGCTGCATGCGGACGAACTGCCCGGGATGCTGGTGTCGTGGTCGCTGCGCCGCAAGCTGGCCGCGCTCGAAGCCGCGGGCAAGCTGCGTGGCGAAGTCGTAGTCGTGCCGGTGCCGAATCCGATCGGCCTTAATCAGCATCTGCTCGGCCAGATGCTCGGCCGCTTCGAAACCGGCAGCGCGCAGAACTTCAACCGCAACTTCTACGACCTCGCGGAACTCGTGCAGCCGTTCATCGAATCGCGTCTGACCAGCGACATCGACGCGAACCGCGCCGCCATCCGCACGGCGATGCGCGAAGCGCTCGACGCGCAGCAGCCGACCACCGAACTCGGCTCGCAACGCCTCGCGCTGCAAAAGCTCTCGTACGACGCCGACGTCGTGCTCGATCTGCATTGCGACTGGGAAGCCGCGATGCACCTGTACACCAATCCGGACCTGTGGCCCGAAGTCGAGCCGCTCGCGCGCTACCTGGACGCGAAGGCGTCGCTGCTCGCGCTGAATTCGGTCGGCAATCCGTTCGACGAGATCCACAGCTTCTGCTGGTCGGATCTGCGCGGCCGTTTCGGCGAGCGCTTCCCGATCCCGAACGGCGGCATCTCGGTCACGATCGAGCTGCGCGGCCAGCGCGATGTGTCGTACGAACTCGCGGAAAAAGACGCGCAGGCGATCATCGAGTATCTGACCTCGCGCGGCGTGGTCGACGGCGAGCCGGCGCCGATGCCGGCGCTCGAATTCGCGGCGACGCCGCTCGCAGGCGCCGAGCCGCTCGTCGCGCCGATCAGCGGCGTGCTCGTCTACCGCTGCGCGGTCGGCACGTGGGTGGACGTGGGCCAGGAAATCGCGGATATCGTCGATCCGTTGACGGACCGCGTCGTCACGATCAAAAACTCCGTGGCCGGCGTGCTGTACGCGCGGCATCTGGCGCGGTTCGCGACGGCCGGCCTCGAATTCGCGCGCATCGCCGGCCAGACGCCGTTCCGCAGCGGCTCGTTGCTGAGCAACTGACGCCAGAGCCGCTGCGACCGTCGCTGCTGTCGCGGCCGGCCATGTAACTGAATTTTCACGCACCAGCTGAAATAACCGATCGCCCGCCGCCAGGCGGGCGATTCGCTGCCACGCGTCCAGCCTCGCTCCAAGGTCGACCGACCCGCCCCGCCACCGATACATCCGCTGCTGGCGCACACGCAAAGTGTCGCGCCGACACGACACCGTGAAAGATATCTTTCAGTGTCACATACCTTACTCAGCGTTCCCTTAAATTGCCGGCCATCGCGCGACGTTGCCGCAGAGCAGCGCGTCGCGATCGCCAAAATTTGCTAACTCGGAGAAGTATGTTGAACAAGAAAATCCTGACCGCCGCTACGTTTGCCTTCTTCGCCTCCGCCGCTCACGCACAAAGCAGCGTCACGCTGTACGGCCTGATCGATGCCGGTATCAGCTACGTGAACAACTCGAAAACGGCCACCGGCCACAGCAGCCTGACCAAGTACGACGACGGCGTCGCGAACGGCAGCCGTTGGGGCCTGCGTGGCACGGAAGACCTCGGTAACGGCCTGAAGGCGCTGTTCGTGTTGGAAAACGGCTTCAACAGCGGGAACGGCACCGCCGGCCAGGGCGGCGCGATGTTCGGGCGCCAGGCGTACGTCGGCGTGTCGCAGAACAACGTCGGCTCGCTGACGTTCGGTCGCCAGTACTCGTTCTCGACCGACTACCTCGGCTCCAACTACGCGACCGGCGGCCAGACCGTCGCGGGCAACTACGCTTACCACATCAACGACGTCGACCAGCTCACGTCGAGCCGTATCAACAACTCGGTCAAGTTCAGCAGCGCGAACTTCTCCGGCCTGACCTTCGGCGCGATGTACGGCTTCTCGAACACGGCAGGCGGCTTTGCCGGCACGCCGGGTACGGGCACGTCCGCTGCCCCGGTGGCAGGTTCGTCGCGCGCTTACAGCTTCGGCGCGAACTACGCGAACGGCCCGTTCGGTATCGGCGCGGCGTACACGGACATCCGTTATCCGGGCCAGGCATCGCCAGCCTTCTCGACTTCGCTGGCAAACGTCACCTTCCCGACGATCGGCAACGGCCAGATCCAGGATCTGCGCACGTTCGGCGTTGGCGGCCGCTACGCATTCGGCCCGGCGACGCTGTGGGCCCTGTACACGAACACGCGCCTCGCACCGATCTCGGGTGGGTCGACCACGTTCGCCGCCTACGAAGCAGGCGCGAAGTACGCAATCACGCCGGCTATCACGGCAGGCGCGGGCTACACGTACATGCACCTGAGCGGCGCGAACGTCGGTCACTGGAACCAGGTGAACCTGAGCGGCGACTACGCGCTGTCGAAGCGCACGGACGTGTACGTGCTGGGCATCTATCAGATCGCGTCGGGCCACAACGGCACGCAGGATCTGCAGGCACAGATCGGTTCGAGCTCGAGCTACTTCAGCACGTCGGGCGTCGGCGCCGACAATCAGCTGGCGTTCCGTCTCGGTCTGCGTCACAAGTTCTAAGCAGACGGTTCGCGGTGGGGAACATCTGTGTTCCCTGCCTGATCGAATCGATGGAAAGCGCCCTACGGGGCGCTTTTTCTTTTGCGGCGCGAAATCGGTCGGGCAACGCCGGATTCTCGATCGCGCCCGTCAGCAATTCGACGAACGCCGGATCGAACGCGAGGCCTTCGAGACTGCATGCGATATCGAATAGCTGGGTCATCTCGATCCCGCTTTGCCGTTTCGGCAACGATATCTGCCAAATATTGTAATTGTCTATAAATATCGTCCACCCCAACATCGGGTCACACGCTTCGATCCCGCGCCCGCGCCGCTCACGCGACACTGCCGGCGCGCCTCCCAATGCCGCCAGAGGACTTCGTCATGAGCATGGACTCCGTCACCACCGCCGACGCGCTCGCGCGGCACACTTCGCGCTCGAGCGTATCGCGGCTGATTCTCGCGACCTCGATCGGCAACGCACTGGAGTTCTACGATCTGGTCGTGTACGGCTACTTCGCGGCCGTGCTGTCGCGCACGTTTTTTCCGGTGCACGACCGCACCGTGTCGCTGCTGCTCGCGCTCGGCACCTTCGCGCTGTCGTATCTCGCGCGACCGATCGGCGCGCTCGCGCTCGGCTCGTTCAGCGACCGCAAAGGCCGCAAGGCATCGTTGACGCTATCGATTGCGATGATGACGCTCGGCACCAGCATGATCGCGTTGATGCCGTCGTATGCGGCGATCGGCGTGCTCGCGCCGATCGGCGTATTCGCGTCGCGGCTGTTGCAGGGATTCTCGGCGGGCGGCGAGTTCGGCAGTTCGACCGCGTTTCTGATCGAACATGCGCCGGAGCGCAAAGGCTTCATGGCGAGCTGGCAGTTCTCGAGCCAGGGCGCGAGCACGGTGCTGGCGTCGCTGTTCGGCGCGGTGTTGACGAGCACGCTGACGACCGCGCAACTCGAAGGCTGGGGCTGGCGCATTCCGTTCCTGTTCGGCATGCTGATCGGTCCGGTCGGGCTCTACATTCGCCGCCGCATCGACGAAACGCCGGAGTTCGAGCGCGCGGAAAAATCCGCCGCGCCGGTGCGAGAACTGCTCGCGACGCAAAAGGAACGGGTGCTCGTGTCGATCGGCGTGCTCGTGCTGACCACCACGGCCAACTACATGCTGCTCTACATGCCGACCTACGCGGCGCGGCAGCTCGGACTCGCACCGTCGTCGGGCTTCATCGCGACGCTCGCGGCCGGTCTGATCATGATGATGCTCACGCCGGTCGTCGGTCATCTGTCGGACAAGGTGGGCCGCGTGCGCATCATGCTCGGCGCCGGCGTGCTGTTCTTCGCGACCGTGTATCCCGCCTTCGTGCTGATGAACGCGCGCCCGTCGCTCGGCTCGTTGCTTGCCGCGGTCACGTGGGTCGCGTTGCTGAAGGCGACCTACTTCGCGCCGATTCCGGCCTTGATGTCCGAGTTGTTCCCGACCCGCACGCGCACGACCGGCATGGCGTTCGGCTACAACATCGGCACCACCGTGTTCGGGGGCTTCACGCCGCTCGCCGTTGCCGCGCTGATCGCGGCGACCGGCAATAATCTCGCGCCCGGACTTTATCTGATGCTCGCGGCCGTGCTCAGCCTTTTCACCGTGATGTGGGCACGCGTGCGACTGCACGCACGCTGAGTTTCTGCCTCGCGGGCTTCGTTGAACCGACAGGACCTTATCCATGCAAGACCGTTTGCAGCAAGCCGTGCAGTTCGCGGTGGATCATGAATCGCTTTGGGACCGCCATGTGGGCGGCGCATGGGGTGTGCACGTGAACGACCCGCCGCCGTGGAACAGGCTGCTCGGTCCCGTGCATGATCGCGGGCCGGTGTCGGGCGCGATCGCCGTCGACGGCCGCGTGCTGACGAGCTGGGGCGAACCGGATCGCGCCGACCTGACCTTCAGTGTCGCGAAGATGTACCTCGCGCTGCTGGCCGGCGTCGCTCACGATCGCGGCCTGTTGCCCGACGTCGACGAACCGGTGCGCGTGCGCGTACCCGACATCGGCTTCGACGACGAACACAACGCGCCGATCAGCTGGGCGCATCTGCTGCAGCAAACGAGCGAATGGCGCGGCACGTACTTCGGTTTGTCGGATCAGGCGGATCACTACCGTGCAGTCAATTTCGCCGCGCCGCCCAATGGCAAAAAAGGCGATCTGCGTCCGCCGCAACGGCCGGGCACGTACTGGGAATACAACGACGTCCGCATCAACCAGTTCTCGCTCGCGCTGCTGCATCTGTTCCGTCAGCCGCTGCCCGAGGTGTTTCGCGAAGCGATCATGCGGCCTTCGGGCGCGAGCGAAAACTGGCAATGGGTCGGCTACGATAATGCGTGGGTCGAAATCGACGGGCGACGCATGCAGTCGGTGCCGGGCGGCACGCACTGGGGCGGCGGCATATCGGTCAGCGCGAACGATCAGTTGAAGGTCGCACAGATGCTGCTCGACGACGGCGTCGCGAACGGCCAGCGCGTGCTGTCGTCCGAATGGATCGCGCGCATGCGCACGCCGTGCGCGATCGCGCCGTTCTATGGCTACCTCGTGTGGCTCAACACCGGGCGCAAGGTGTTCCCGAACGTGCCGGAGTCGAGCTATTTCGGTGTCGGCGCAGGCAGTTCGTTCACGTGGGTCGAACCGGAGCGGCGCATGACGGTGGTCGTGCGCTGGCTGAATCCGGCCGCGGCGAACGAGTTCTTCGGGCTCGTGCTCGACGCGGTCGACAACCTCGGCCAATAGCCGTTAGCGGCGCATCATCCAAGGCAGCTGCGCCGCGAACGCCGACGACAGATCAAAAAAATGCGGGCGATGCACGAATGCATCGCCCGCACGGTCATGGGCCGAGCCGTTGCCGTTGCAACGGCGCGTCAGTGCGAATGCCGCGGCACCGCGGAACCTCGACACCCCACGAGGAAGTCGAGGTCGCAACCCTCATCGGCCTGCAGCACGTGATCGATATACAGGCGCCGGTAGCCGCCACCTTCCGGCGGCGGGGGCGGCACATGCTGCGCGAGACGGCGCTCGAGTTCCGCGTCGCTGACATCGAGGTGCAGCGTGCCCGCGTCGCAATCGAGCTCGATCCAGTCGCCGTCCTGCACCGCGGCGAGCGGGCCGCCGGCCGCCGCTTCCGGCGTCACGTGCAGCACCACGGTGCCGTAGGCGGTGCCGCTCATGCGCGCATCGGAAATGCGCACCATGTCCTTCACGCCCTGCCTCAGCAGCTTCGGCGGCAGGCCCATGTTGCCGACTTCGGCCATGCCCGGATAACCCTTCGGCCCGCAGTTCTTCATCACCAGCACCGAATTCGCGTCGACGTCGAGCGTCTCGTCGACGATGCGCGCCTTGTAGTGCTCCAGGTTCTCGAACACGACCGCGCGTCCGCGATGCTTGAGCAACTCGGGTGTCGCCGCCGACGGCTTCAGCACCGCGCCGCGCGGCGCGAGATTGCCGCGCAGCACGCGGATGCCGCCATCGGCGACGAGCGGCTTGTCGAGCGGACGGATCACTTCGTCGTTGGTGTTGGGTGCATCCTTCACGTTGTCCCACAGCGACTTGCCGTTGACCGTCAACGCGTCCGGATGCGGCAGCAGGTTCGCTTCGCCGAGCCGGCGCAGCACGGCCGGCAGGCCGCCCGCGTAATAAAACTCTTCCATCAGGAAACGGCCCGACGGCATCAGGTCGACGATCGTCGGCGTGTCGCGGCCGATGCGCACCCAGTCGTCGAGTTCGAGATCGATACCGATGCGCCCCGCGATCGCCTTCAGATGAATCACCGCGTTGGTCGAGCCGCCGATCGCCGCATTGACGCGAATCGCGTTGACGAACGCTTCGCGCGTGAGGATCTTCGACAGCTTCAGGTCTTCGAGCGCCATGTCGACGATCCGGACTCCCGACATATGCGCAAGCACGTAGCGGCGCGAGTCGACCGCGGGAATCGCCGCGTTGTGCGGCAGCGACGTGCCGAGCGCCTCGGCCATGCAGGCCATCGTCGACGCGGTGCCCATCGTGTTGCAGGTGCCCGCCGAGCGCGACATGCCCGCCTCGGCCGACAGGAACTGATGCAGATCGATCTCGCCGGCCTTCAGCGATTCGTGCAACTGCCACACCGCGGTGCCAGAGCCGATGTTCTTGCCGTCGAGCTTGCCGTTCAGCATCGGGCCGCCGGTCACGACGATCGCCGGCACGTCGCAGCTCGCCGCGCCCATCAGCAGCGCGGGGGTCGTCTTGTCGCAGCCGGTCAGCAGCACGACGGCGTCGATCGGATTGCCGCGGATCGCCTCCTCGACATCCATCGCCGCGAGATTGCGCGTGAGCATCGCGGTCGGACGCAGATTCGATTCGCCGTTGGAAAACACCGGGAACTCGACCGGGAAGCCGCCCGCTTCATAGACGCCGCGCTTCACGTGCTCGGCGAGCTTGCGAAAGTGCGCGTTGCACGGCGTCAGCTCGGACCACGTGTTGCAGATACCGATCACGGGACGCCCGTCGAACTCATGATCGGGAATGCCCTGATTCTTCATCCAGCTTCGATACATGAAGCCGTTCTTGTCAGCCGTGCCGAACCACTCGGCCGAGCGCAATTTCCGCTTTTTTTCCGACATACTAGGTCCTTGATGCATGTGCCGGGACCCTCACCGGCCAATTTGACTGAAGCGGCCCGCCCGGCGCTACGGCGCAAGGTTGCCGCTCAGGGTCCAGGGATGGTGAAGTGTACGGAGCGAGTCGATATCTTTCCAATTATATTTTTGGCGATATCGATATCAATTCTGGTATCGACTCACCGGGGTTCGCGGCGGGGCTGGCGAGCAGACTGTGCCGGCCTCAGGCGTCGCCAGAGGCCCGCTTACGGCCGGCTTTCGGCAGTGCGCCGCGCATGTTCTTCTTGAGATGATTCTGGTTATAGTCGATTGCGGCGCGCACCAGCGCTTTCAGTGCGCGCTCGTCGACCCCGTCGCTCTCGAAGAAGTCGATAGCGCGCCGCGCGTTGCCTTCGAGGCCCGCGTTGAACAAGCCGTCCGGGTCGGCCAGGCCCGCCCCATGCGCGAAGGTTAGCTTGACCTTGCCCTTGTGGGCGTTGGCGACCGCGATCATGCCGTCGCGCGACCAGACCGGGCTACCCATCCACTTGAATTCCTCGACGATCGCCGGGTCCGCCGCGAGCACGCATTGACGGATGCGAGCGAAGATCGCGCCGCGCCAGTCGGTGAGTCCTGCGATCAGTTCGTCGATACGTTCGGATGCGTTCATCGGAGTGTGGCCCTCGTAAGCGGGGAAACGAAGCGGCTGAACAGATAGGATGCCGTAACGATCCAGTCATTGTAATCTGCGCCTGGATTCGTGGCTGGCGGATGACGCGATTTCAAACATCGAACGTACCGCGATACTGCTCTCTCGCATCCGGGGACCTGGACTCAGATTTCACCTCGAAGCTCTACGCTCGAAGTGAGTCACTCGGAGAAACGACAGCGATCGATGATTCGTCAGGCGCTAGTCGTCGCGTTTCCGAAACGCAGCCTCTCCGGCATCTGACACCTCGACCCACTTCGGATCGGGAGCAGCGCCGGGGACGTAAGTGTCGTTCCAGTTCCACCATTTGTACGGTCGGCTCTGCGGGTAGCCCTCCGGCGAATCCTCCCACGTCTCCTGCCGCCCGAGCGCCGTCATGTCAAGGTAGCTCCAGATCGTGCCCATCGCCTCGTCCCCACGCCCGTTAATGAAGTACGTTCGGAACACCCGCTCGCCGTCCCGGATGAACGCGTTGTGGCCGTGCCATTCGTCCACGCCGAAGTCGGCGTCGAAACTGTCGGTGATGGTGTACCAGGGGATCATCTCCCAGCCCATCCGCATCTTCAGCCGCGCGATATCGGCTTGCGGCGCGCGGGACGCGTACACAAGCGTAGTGTCGCGAGCGTGCAGATGGGCAAGGTGGGAGACCTGATCGGCCCCCAGGGAACAGCCAATGCACGCATGCTCTGGCCACCCGTGCACGCCGGGCTCGAAAAAGGCGCGATAGACGACCAGCTGGCGGCGGCCGCTGAACAGGTCGAGCAGGCTTACTGTGCCTTCCGGCCCGTCGAACGCATACGTTTTTTCCACGGCAAGCCATGGCATCCGCCGTCGCTCAGCGGCCAGCGCGTCGCGGGCACGTGTCAAGGCTTTCTCCTTGACGAGCAGCTGCTCGCGCGCGGCCTCCCACTCTTGCCGCGACACAATCGGTGGTGTCTTCATGGCAGGCTGTCCATCTTTCCCACGTTTCTCAGGTGACTTGATCGTCGTCATCGTGACCTCCGGGTTAGAGCGATGTCCTGTGCGTTCGGGTCGGAAGGCGATTCGCTCACCGGGCATCGCTCGCTGCTGATGATGGGGTAGTTTAGGCCGCCGGACATCGAATGGTGGGAGTGACAAATGTGACGCGATTCAGGTGCGGCTCGATTCAGAAGGAGCAGCGCTAGCGACCTCGATTCATCGTTGGTCAAAAGGCGATGGAATCCCGTGGGTAGCCAAGCGACCGCTTAGCGGATCGGGGCAGACTATTATGTCCGGCAACCCCCATTCACCCACCACCCGGAGGTGACGATGAACACGATCCACGAGGTCTACCCCTATCTGCGCGTGCGCAACGCCGCACGGGCTATCGAGTTCTACGCGCAGGCATTCGGCGGCGTCGAGCAGTTTCGCCTGACCGAGCCAGGCGGCCGCATCGGTCATGCCGAAGTGAAGATCGGTCCCGCGACCGTGATGCTGTCCGATGAATATCCCGAGCACGACATGCTCGGACCGACCGGCGACAGCCGGCCGAGTGTGCTGCTGCATATCCACTGCGACGACGTCGACCGACTGTTCGCACAAGCGCTCAAAGCGGGCGCAACCGTGGTCCGCCCGCTGATATGACTCCCGGTGTCAATCGGGATCGGTTTTTCAGTTTCTCGAATTCATATTGTTGGAATTTCCTGAGGGCGACGTAGCAGTACATCTCGACGGTGGATCATGCTGATATCCGCGGGTTGGGTACCGCATTACAGAGGTCCGTCCGATGAGCCTTCCGCTATCTAAAGCCGCAAGTCGGATGCAATCCGTTGCGTAGCGGGCTCGCGGGTTACTCACGTGCCGGGCTACGCCGCCTTCAGGAAACTCCTCCTCCAGTCGTTGGGGTGGGTAGGGGTTACTGCTCGTGTGTTGTGTCAGGCCGTCAGGCCCTCGCGCCGTGTGGCAAGC